>NZ_VANU01000006.1 GCF_005771535.1 Arcobacter arenosus | reverse complement strand
TTGTAAAATAATATCAGGCATATCATCTGGAACATTTTTAGGGAAAACATCTAAAGGAGCATCCCAGTTTGGTCTGTAAAAGCACTCTTTTTCTTTATTGAAAACATAAGTATCTGCTAAAGGATCTTTTCTAAAAATAATTTTTCTATAAAAGTCAATTGCAACAGGAACATTAAATAAGATTTTACAAGCTTTGAAGATTTTTTCTTCAAAAGGTGTACCTTTAACCTCTTTCATATATTTTGTGTCATAATTATTATGCGTTACAAAAAAGTTTGAAGTTAAACCACCTTCCCCAGAATTTATTGGGAAACTAGCTAAATAAGATCCATTAACAAAGGCTCTAGTTCCTTCAGGTGAAATAGAACCATCACTCATAGGACCTCTACCAATAATTGATTTTGTAACAAAAGGGAATTCTCTTTGTTCCCCAAAAGTAACTGAAAAATCATTTTCAACTTCATCATCATTTAAAACAATATTTGTATGTCTTAACATAAATTTTGGTTTTGGTAAAGGCTGACCAGGTGAAAAAGAAGCGAAATTTGTTTTATCCCTAGCAGCATTATAAACCCAATCAAGTTTATCCATAGACTCATAAAACTTTTCATCACCAAAGTATTGTCTAAATGGTTCTCTAAACTCTTGGAACACAAACCTTAATCTACCTATTATTGGGTAGTTAACTAAAATTTGATGTTTTCTTTGTACATACTTATCATGTACATACCATGCAAAAATAAAAAAAATAATGCATATAAAAAATAAAGCCCATACTTCCATAAAGTTTTCCCTAGTTAATTATAAATAAAGTGGTTTATTATTAAGTGTTAAATATATACAAGATTAAATAAGAAGAAAATTCTTCTTATTTAATTCCTCTTGCACCAATATTTCCATATCTATGGTAAGAGT
Organism: Arcobacter arenosus; assembly: GCF_005771535.1. Classification (NCBI taxonomy): domain Bacteria; kingdom Pseudomonadati; phylum Campylobacterota; class Epsilonproteobacteria; order Campylobacterales; family Arcobacteraceae; genus Arcobacter; species Arcobacter arenosus. The sequence continues at coordinate 200,816 of NZ_VANU01000006.1, read as the reverse complement.
GAGATACTGATTGCTCAGCAAAGTAGTTAAGAAGTTCTAGTCTTCCTTCCATCATAGGTTTTTGTCTTACAATAAAAGTAACTGTTTTTGCTGCTTCTTTAAATACTGAAGCAGGTACTTTTTCAATATCTGAATAGATTACTCTATCATATGATGCTAAATCTCTAGCAAAAGAATTGTCATCTTGTTCAATCATAGAATCTCTAACTGTAAATAATACCTCTTTTGATTGCTCTAAAAATGATTTTACTTCACTATTGTTATTAATTGAAACTTTAAAATGAACCCCTGATACTCTTGCTGCTAAAATTCTTGAAACTACTTCAAAAATAGTATCATCACTTGATACTCTAATTAAAACATTTTTTAATGGAATATATCTAAAGTGGTTATCTTCACCTCTTACGTTACAATAATCTTTTTCTTGTGAGAACTCATTTTCATAATTTTCATAATAAGATTGTAAAGCAACAGATAATTTTTCAATATCATCTTTACTAGCACCTTTACAAGAATCTATAAATCTAGTAAGTTCTGTATTATATTTTTTTGAAACATTTGGTTTTGAAGTTTCAGTAAAATCTACAAATTGAGTAATGTAATTGAAAATACCAACTTTTCTACCTGCACCAATTGCAGATTTACCCATTCCACCAAATGGTTGTCGCAGAACGATTGCACCAGTTGTTCCTCTATTTACATAAAGATTCCCAGCTTTAAGATTAGCTTTCCAGTATTCAACTTCTCTTTCATCTAAAGATTCAATACCTGAAGTTAATCCATAACCAGTAGAGTTTACAATTTCAACAGCGTGTTTTAAATCTCTTGCTTTCATAACAGCAAGTACAGGTCCAAATAATTCATTCATATGAATAAAGTTACCCTCTTCTACGCCCCATTTGATAGAAGGTTTTAACATATATTCATTATCGTCAGCATATTCAGGTGCTAAAGCCCACTCTTCGTTACCTTCTAAAGATTCAAGTGCTTTTTTAAGATTTCCAGAAACAGGATTTGCTAAAGTACCAATTCTATTTTTAAAATCCCAAACAGAACCAACACTCATTGATTTAGCAGTATCAATTAAAGCTTTTCTAAAAGCTTTATCATTATAAACCTCTTCTTCTAATACTAATAGTGATGTTGCAGAACATTTTTGACCTGAATTATTAAAAGCACTTAAACATACATTTTTAACAGCTTGCTCTCTATCTGCCATATTTGTAACAATTGTTGCATCTTTTCCACCAGTTTCTGCAGTTAATAATAAATCTGATCTTGTTTCTAACATTTTATAAGCAGTATCTTCACCACCAGTTAAAATAACATAATCAACATCTTTATTTGCAATTAAATGCTCACCTGCTAATGATCCAGGGCAAGGAACAAATTGAAGTACATTTTTTGAAATACCAGCATCCCAGAAACATTTACACATCTCATATGCAGTAAGAGCTGCAGCACTTGCTGGTTTTATAATTACTGTATTACCAGCGGCTAAAGTAGAAGATACACCACCTAAAGGGATAGCTACAGGAAAGTTCCATGGTGGAACAACAACTCCAACACCTTTTCCTTTAAATTTAATATTAGTATATTTTTCCCAATATTGTGTAGAATGAGCATAGAACTCAATAAAATCAACTGCTTCACTTACTTCAACATCAGTTTCAGTAAAAATTTTACCAACTTCTGCAGCTGCAATACCAATAAGGTCATCTCTTCTTTCTCTAACTTTTATAGCTGCTTGTTTTAATAAAGCATGTCTCTCTTTATAAGTTTTTGATCTCCATCCATCAACATCAGCTTTTGCAACCTCTACTGCTTTTATTAAGTCTTCAGCAGTTGCATTAGCAAATTTTCCTGCTAAAACACCATCTTTTAATTGTGATTTATCAATAGCTTCAATAACTTTTCTATCACCAGTTAAATCTTCACCAGCAACAACAACAGGTACAGTTTGGTGTTCAGTGTCTTTTGAGAATTTCCATTTTTTAATGATATTTTTTGCCCACTCTTGGTTAGCAGGAAGAACAAAGTCTGTATCTGCTTCCGCATGATATTCACCTAAATCATAAGACGAACCATTAAAATCATCCCATTTTTCTGTTAATCTATTTTGTTGTCTTTTTGCACCAACAAAAGATGTTTTCTCATTCTCAAAAGATTTTAAGAAAAGTTCTTTTTGCATCTGCCAATCTTTACTACCAACTTTAAGTCCAAAAGAATATCTAATAAAGTTGTCATCTCCTGTATTCTCATCTAATCTTCTAACTAGATATGCAATAGCATTTGTAAACTGTTCTTTTGAAGCAGTTGGAGCATAAAGGATTGGATTTTTTGTAATCTCTTTAATTGCAAGTCTTGCAGATTCACTCATCCCTTCTAACATTTCTAGTGTATGATACTCACTTGTACCATTCTCTTTTGCTAATTCTGTTGCAAATGCTTGTTCAAATAAATTATGAGAACCTGTTCCAACATGCATATAAGGAGCATTTTCTTTTTGAAGTGCATATCTAATCATTCTTTTATAATTTGAATCTGTATCGCTCTTATCAGTATATGTTACCATCTCCCAGTGTTTTTGAGAAGCTTCAGTTTCTTCCATCTCCATATTAGCACCTTTAACAAGTCTAAACTTAATAGGTGCTCCACCAGCTTCAACTCTTTTCTTTGCCCATTCACATAAATCTTTTTGAACATTAAATGAGTCAGGTAAATAAGCTTGAAGTACAATACCTGCATAAAAGTTTTTAAACTCAGGTTTCTCAAGGGTTTTTTTGAATACTTCAACAGTAATATCTAAATCTCTATACTCTTCCATATCAAGGTTAATAAATTTATTTGATTTTGTACCATCTGGCGCAATATATGGATATTTTAATGCTTGATTGTAGATTCTTGTTAATTTATCAACAAGAACTGACACGGTATTATCAAAATTTAGTGCATTAATTTGAGAATATATTGTTGATATTTTAATAGAAATATAATCGATATTTGGATTTTCTAAAGCTTTAAGATATTTTTCAATTCTCTCTTCGGCTTCCTCTTCACCAAGTACAACTTCACCAATAAGGTTAATGTTTACTCTTGTACCCTCTTCTTTTCTCATAACAAGGTGTTTATTAAAAGGTCCCTCTTCACCTTTTATAACAACTGTTCTTGTATCTTCTCTAATTTGATTAACAAACATTGGAACAGATAATGATGGTAAATATTTACCAATATTTTGGAAAAGCCATAATAACATTCTATCTTTTGTAGTAAAGAAATTTGCCATACCATGCTTTTCTAATAAAAAACAAATTTGATCTGCAACTCTTGCAGGGTTTTCAACTCTAAAAGATTGATCCATAAGCTCAATAAGAAGTGCTTTATCTTTTGGTTGTTCAAGCATTTTGTTCATTTTAACATAAAATTCTCTATCAAAATCACTTACAAGCTCAGTAGCCCTATTTTGCCACTTTTCAGCTAAGTTTATAGCATTTTGAATAATGTTTTTTTCGTTAGTCATATTGTCCCCGTTTTCTATAATTTATTTTTTGTACTACAAAAAGTAATACCTTTCATAAATTATTGCCAAATGAAACTTAATTAAAACTTAAATTACCAATACTTTTTCCATTAAATATGTTTATTATTTAAACAGATTACTTTTTTACATGGTAGTACTTAAAGTAGTTTTAAAAGTAGTTAATATAGAATTCTATTATCTTATTAAGAAAAAGGAAATGCGTGGCAAAACAAAAATATGATAGAAGTATCATTAATAACGCTATTAATAAAAGCTTAAGAGAAAAAAAAGAGGTTTCGCAATTAACAATTAAAATTGATTCAAGGCTAGATAATGCTTTAGTTATATTATCAGAGAAAATTAATGTATCAAAAAATAAACTAATTGAAAATATTTTATTCGAAAGTGGAATTATTGAAGAAGTAGAAGAGAACTATTATGAATAACTTTCCTAAACAAGAGCTGATAATTGACGCTATTTTAAATGGTGTTGTTGCAGCAAAAAACAATTTTTTATTTTGGACTAACAATAGATTATCATTATCTTTTGGTCCACATAAAATTGTTACCATACATATAGCACAAGAGATAGCTAAAATTAAAGAGGATACTCCTGAAATTTTTATAAATGCAACTGTTTCAGATATTCTAAGGTGTTCTTTACCAAAAAGAGATCAGTTTTTAGAATTTATGAATCATAGAGATTTAAAAGAGGGAACTTTTAGTATAACTTTAGATGAAAGATTAGAACATGCAAATGATAATGACTCAATCTCAAGGGTAATTATTTCTGTTGTAAACAATGTAATAAATTCAAAAGCTGAATATTTAGATGAAATTGAACGAATCTGTAAAATGATTAATAGAGACGATGAATATAAAAACTCTACTTTAGATTATGGTATTTTTACATTTTATTCAGATATTAGTAGTGAAGCTAGAAAAAAACTTGATAAAAGAATACCTGAAATAATCAATAATTTTGACAAAGTTGTAGCAAAATATGATAACCTAAAATCATCTTTTAAAGGTGGAGAAATAAACAAAACCCAATCAAAAGGTGAATGGTCAATAGGTTGCTATATTATTGAACCTTTCTATAAATAAACTAAGTAAAATTTCACTTAGTTTATTTAACTCTATATTTCCAAAAATTTCAAAATTCTCACTATTTATTATTGAATAAAGATTCAATATATGTTATTATTTCCATAATTAATTTCAAGGAATACTAAATGGAATACAAAAAAATATTTTTCCCTATTGGTGGGGGAGAAGAATTAAAAGAGCGAATTCATGGAGCTTTACTAATTGGTAAATATTTTAATTGTCATCTTGAAATATTAAAATCTCAAGCTAAACCAAGCCAGATTATTAAAATGGATGGTGGAATTCCTTCAAATGTTCTTAGCGAACTAAATGCAATTGCATCAAGAAGGTTAACAGAAGATTTAATAGAGACACAAAATATATTTAAAGATGAAGCAAAAAAAATAGGAAATAAAGTTTCAAAAAAAGCTATTGAGAATGTAGCAACTGCAGAAGTAATTCTTGGAGAAGGTTATAGAAGTAAAATTATTGAACAAGAATCAAAATATTGTGATTTAGTACTTGCTGCTTCACCTCATAATGGTAGAATTACTGCAACATTTGAAGCAATAGTTACAAAAAGTGGAAAGCCTGTTCTTATGTTTCCAAGAGTAATGAAAACATTTAAAACTGATAAAATTTTAATTGGGTGGAATAATTCTCCTGAAGCTTCAAAAGCTTTATCTCATTCTATTGATATACTAAAAAAAGCAAAAGAGATTAAACTTATTTATTCTAAAGAATACATCTCAACTAAAGAAGATATTATAAAGATTCAATCATATCTAAGAGTACATGGCGTTGAGATAACTTTTGAAGAGGTTAAAACTACAAAAGTTCCAGGACAAGCATTATTGAACTATGCAATTGAAGGAAACTATGATCTAATAGTTGCTGGTGCTTTTGGGCATAGAGGATTAAAAGAATTAATGTTAGGTGGAACAACAAAATATATCTTAGAACATACAGATATACCAATTTTTATGGCTCACTAAAAAATCCATAAAAAAAGGGAAAGCTACAAAAGCTTTCCCTTTTTTAGTATCTAAGTTAAACATTTTTTTAATGTTTTTTACCTAAATAAGCTTCTTGAATTTTTTCTGATGCAAGTAATTCTTCAGCTGTACCTTGATGAGTTATTTTACCAACTTCAAGAACATAAGCTCTATCAGCAAGTTTTAAAGCTGCTTTTGCATTTTGTTCTACTAATAAAACAGTTACACCACTTTGAGCAATCTCTTTCACTGCTTTAAAAATTGCTTTAATTAAAATTGGTGCTAATCCTAAACTTGGTTCATCAAGAATTAAAAGCTTTGGTTTAGACATAATTGCTCTACCAATTGCAAGCATTTGTTGCTCACCACCTGAAAGTGTTCCAGCAAGTTGCTTTCTTCTTTCTTTTAATCTTGGTAAAATATCATATATCCACTCTAAAGTCTCTTTATCATGATTCTTTAAAGTATATGCACCCATCATTAAATTTTCTTCAACAGTAAGTGTACCAAAAACTCTTCTTCCTTCTGGAGAATGAGACATACCCAAAGATACTATATCATGAGCTTCGGTTTTGGTAATATCATTCTTATCAAAAATAATATTACCAGATTTTGATTTTAAAAGCCCAGAAATAGTTCTAAGAGTTGTAGTCTTCCCTGCTCCGTTTGCACCAAGGATAGTAACAACTTCACCCCTTTTTACAACTAAATCAATACCTTTAATTGCTGAGATGGCCCCATAACTTACATGTAAATCTTTTACTTCTAATAAAATTTCGTGATCAACCATTACTCATCCTCATCTTCATCATCTGAACCAATATATGCTTCAATAACTCTTGGGTCATTTTGAACAAAACTTGGTTCCCCTTGAGAAATCTCTTTTCCAAAGTTAATAACAGTAATATAATCAGTTAGACTCATTACCATTTCCATATCATGTTCAATCATCATAATACCAATACCCATTTCAGATATTTTTCTAATAATATTTGTAAGCTCAATTGTTTCATTTTCATTAAGTCCTGCTGCAGGTTCATCTAAAATTAGAAGTTCTGGATTAGCAGCAAGAGCTCTAGCCATCTCTACTTTTCTTTGATTACCATAAGATAAATCACCTGTAGGAACAGTTGCAAGTCTAGATAGGTCAAAAAACTCCATTAGTTCTTCAACTTTTTTCCATGATGATAATTCATCTTTTTTATAAAATGGTGTATGAATAATTGAGTGATACCATTTTTGTTTTGATTTTGTATGATATCCTGCCATAATATTTTCAGCTACACTCATCTCTTTAAATAATCTAATATTTTGAAATGTTCTTAAAACTCCCCTTTGGGCAATTTTGTGAGGCTCCATACCAGTAATATTTTCACCTTTATATTTAATAGTTCCCTCTTCAGGAGTATAAATACCTGTAACACAGTTAAAAAGTGTAGTTTTTCCAGCACCATTTGGACCAATAATTCCATAAATTTGTCCTGGTTTAACTTTGATAGTTAAATCATCAATTGCAACAAGCCCATAGAAGAACTTAGATACGTTTTCTATTTCTAATACGTAATCCATTATTTTTCTCCTCCATCAGCTTTTAGTCTTAAAAATTTTGGAATATTTCCAAATTTTGCAGGCCAAACACCATTTGGTCTAAGTACCATAACAAGTACCATCGCTGCACCAAATATTAAATATCTTGATTCTTTAAATTCTGTAAATAATTCAGGTAATACGAACATTACAAAAGTACCAATAATAACACCAGGAAGTGAAGCAGAACCACCAACTAGTACAATTGCAAAGAACATAACAGATTGCATAAAATTAAATGATTCAGGAGATACAGCTGAATATTGAACCGCAAAAATAGTTCCAGCAGCACCAGCAATACCTGCACCTAAAGCAAAAGCAAATAACTTATAATAAGGGATATTAATACCCATTGATTTTGCAGCAATCTCATCTTTATTGATATAATAAAGTGCTCTTCCATATCTTGAAGTATCTAAGTTTCGAATAATTAAAAGTGTAATTAAAAGTAAACCAAAGGCCATATAATAAATATGATTGTCTTCGAATAACTCATAACCAAAAACTCTAACTATATCAATTCCAAAAATACCATTTGGACCACCAGTTAAACCAAAAATATCATTTTTTAGAACTTGTTCAAAGATAATATTAAATCCAATTGTTGCAACTAGTAAATAATCCCCTCTTAAGTGGATAATTGGCCCAGCTAATAATACTGCTATTATTGCAGGTAGTATTATTGCAAAAGGGATTGTTTCAATAATCTCAAAACCAAAATGTACATTTAAAATAGCTGTTGTATAAGCACCGATACCAAAGAATATAGCATGACCCATATTAAATACACCAGCACGTCCTAATATAATATCTTGTGAAAATGCAACCGTTGCAAAAACTAAAAAAGTTATTCCAATTGAAAGCCAAGCTGAATCAACTAAAAATGGGAAAATAGCCATTATTACTAAAAATAAAATGGCAATTAATGTTGTTTTATTCATTATACTTTCTCCGCTGTTTTTTCACCAAGAATACCTGTAGGTCTTACAATTAAAATCACGATTAGTAAAATAAATGTAAAAGTCTCAGCCCATTCTGTTGAGATATATCCTGCAATTAATGCATTAAATAATCCTAACATTAAACCACCAAGCATAGCACCAGGGATATTACCAATTCCACCAATAATAGCTGCAATAAAGGCATTTAAACCATATAGCCAACCCATATCAAAAGTTAAAGCTCTATAATATAAACCAATAAATAAACCACCAATTGCTCCAAGCATAGAACCAATGATAAAAATAAGCATAATTACTCTATTTACATTAATACCCATAAGTTTTGCTGCATCTTGATCTATTGCAGTTGCTCTAATAGCTGTACCCATTTTTGTTTTATTAATAAACAAGAATAATGCTGCCATTAAAAATGCTGATAATACTAAAATTACAAGCTGTGTAAATGATATAATTACACCACCAAAGTTCCATGACGTACTTGGAAGTAAATCTGCAGGGAAAATTTGCATATTTGGTCCCCAAATAAGCATGATTCCATTTTGAATTACAAGTGCAGCACCAAGAGCAGAAACAACTGCACTAAGTCTTGGTGCAGTTCTTAAAGGTCTGTAAGCTAGACGCTCAAGAAGAACACCTATAAAAGCAACAATAATTGCTGTTAATAAAAATATTATAATAATATTTATGAAATTTGTTGCACTAGCACCAAAAAGTTGTGAAAAAATTGTAAGTCCTACATAAGCTGAAAAGGCAACAAGGTCACCGTGTGCGAAGTTGATTAACTTCATCACACCGTAAACCATTGTATAACCTAAAGCAACTAATGCATAAAGACTACCAATAGTTAAACCATTAATTAACTGTTGAAGAAAAATATCCATTATGCCTCTTTTTTAATTATTGACCAACTACTTCTTTAGTTCCGTCATTTTTTAATTTGTATACAACAAATTTAGCCCCTACTCTTTCACCATCTTCTCTAATATTAAATGGTCCAGTAATTCCAGGGAAGTCTTTCATTTCATTTCTAATATAATCAGAAATTTTCTTAGTATCAAAAGAGTTTGTTTTTTCTACACCTTCAATAACTGCTCTTAAACCATCTGCATTAGTTACAGGCCAAATTGATGGAGGATCCATTTTAAACCTAGCTTTATAATCACCTAAATATTTTTTTGCTTCTTTATAAGGAAGAATCTCAGGTGTTGGGAAGTTGATTAAAACAGTACCAGCAGATGCATTACCAGCTAATTTAAAGAAATCAGGGTTGTCATTTGAATCACCACCTACAAAGTCCGCTTCAATTCCTAATTGAATTTGTTGAGCTCTTAAAAGTCCACCATCTGTATAATAACCTGAATAATAGATTACATCTGGATTCATTGCTTTAATTTTTGTAAGTACTGCTGTAAAGTTTTGAGTACCTGATTTAATCTTTCCTCTAAAAATTACATTACCACCAATTTTTTTAATTGAAGCTTCTGTTGCATCACCAAGTCCTGCTGAATATGAAGAATAATCAGAAAGAACAACAATGTTTTTGTATTTTTTAACATTTACAAAATAATCAGCTGTAAAATCACTTTGAGCTGAGTTAGGAAATGAGTTTCTAAAGAAAGTCCAATATTTTTTCTCAATTAAAGAATCAGAAGTACCATCAGAAGTTTGTAATACTTTTTTTCTATAATATGTTGTTTGAGCTGCTTCAGTAGCTCCCGAAGTATATGAACCAATTACCGCAAATACTCCTGCGTTTGTTAATTTTTTAGCACATACAGCTGCTTTTTGAGCTTTTGCTTCATCATCACAAGTTACAACTTCGATTTGTTTACCAAGTAGTCCACCTTGTGCATTTTTTTCATCAACAATAAGTCTAACAAAGTTATCTATACTTTGACCTTCATTTGCATATTTACCTGTAATAGGTGCTTGAACACCAATTTTAACTGTATCTGCTGCGAACAATGAAGTTGCAACTGCCCCACTTAGTGCTAAGGCACTAACAATTTTAGTTAATTTCATTAATACTCCTTTTTAAATAAATTAATTATAGCTTAAATTTATAATTAATTTTTAGTACTACAAAAAGTAGTAACATTTCTGTCACAACTATTATTTCACATTAAATATAAATTGAAACTTAAGAATTTTATAAATACAAAACAAAACTGTTTGCTTTTTATACAATATGTAACAAATTCGATGAAATGCTATTTTAATGCTATTTTACTATATTTTTAAAAAAAATCAATAACCATAAATATGATAATAAATTTACTCTATTACAGATATTTCAAGTTATTGTTTTTTTTGTTGAATAATAAGACCAAAGATAATAAATAGTAAACCAAATAGTGTTGAGACATATATTGGCTCTTTTAGTATAAAATATATGAATACTAAAGAAAGAAATGGGGAAATAAAAATTAGATTTGCTATTCTTGACGTATTATTTGTTGTTTGCATTGCTTTTAACCAAAACAAAAATGTAATACCCATTTCAAATAATCCAACATAAATAGCACCTAATAAACCATTTATATTTGTAATTTCAAAACTATCAGTTAAAAGTACATAAATAAATATCATTGGTAAAGCAAATAAAAAGTTACAAAATAGACTTACAACTGGGTCTGCCTTAGACTTTGTATTAAAAATCCAATATAAAGACCAAAGGATTGTACTTAACAATGCTAAGAATACACCATCTAAATTTGAAAAATTTAATGAAAAGGGTTCCCCTTTTGTAGAAATAATCAAAACCCCAAAATAACAAATTATCCCTGCAACAATATCCTTTAGCTTTAATTTTTGTTTTAAAAATGGTACAGAAAGGAAAGCCAACATTAAAGCCCAAGTGTAGTTTATTGCCTGTGCTTCTTGAGCTGGTAATAAATCATAAGCTTTAAATAAAACAAGATAATATAAAAATGGGTTGATTGCACCTAATATTAAAACAAGTAAAGTATTATTTTTAATATATGTAAAAATTAAATTAAATTTTTTTTGTATCAACAAAACAATTAATAGAGTGAGTAATGAACATAAAGAAGCAAAAAAAACAAGTTGTTCAGGGCTTAGGTACTTTAATGAGTATTTAAATGCAGTTGCAACAGTTGACCATAAAAAAACAGAAATTAATGCATATTTGTATGCAACATCTTTTATCATATATATTTCCTCTAAAAAAGAGGAAATTGTATCATAATTAAATTATGTGAATTTGAATTCTACCTTTTTTGTCTTCGTCAAAAATGATTCCCTGCTCTTTATAAAAGTTATCAATCAAAAAAGCAAGGTTTTTATAAATTGTTAAATTTATGAATCCATGGGGATAAACTTGATGTATACTAGCTAATTCATGTTTTAAAAATGACCAAAATTCATTAAAATAAGATGACTCTATTTTTAAATCAATTTCATCATCAAGTTCGGCTAGTGTAATTTGCATTCCATTTAAATAACCAATTAAATATGAAGCTGTTTTTAAAAGTGTTTCTATTTGAACAATTGAACTTTCAACTAAATCTTCTCTTTTATTATTGATTTTATATGCCATTAGTGAAGTTTTTATATTTTGTTGGGTCATATAAATCTTTTCAAGTAATGTATTAGCAACTACTTTTGGATATTGTGTATCTAAGGCACTTTGTGAAGAGATAAAATTAGCAATATATTCACTCCAACAAGTTTCTGCTATTGGAAACATTATTGAATCTTTACCTTTATAAGTTTTTGTTTTCATTAATTGCTTAAAAACATCTATTTTTTTGTTGTTATCATGAATATGTGCAAACTCATGGTTTAATACATGTAAGGCATTTTTATACTCTTGTTCATCATTTTTACAAGTGATACTTTTTGCAAAATCTGATTTCATTACTAAAACTAATTCAAAGTCATCATCTTTAGGAACTGTTAAAACAACCGCATAAGTATCTTTATTTGCTCTATACTTATTTTCAAAACCTTTTTTATTCGATTGACTAATTCTTTCAACATCCCTTTGAAAATTAGATGTTATAACTATATTTGATAATCTTCTAAAATCTAGATAAGAAAATTGTTTAATTATATCTTTTAATGAATCTACAACTTTTAATGAAGTATTATCATTTAAACCGTTGATTTTTATATTTATATTGTTGTGCATGATATTCACCTCTAATATAATTATAAAACAGTTTTTTATTTTCTTCTTAAGGATGTGGTTTTATATAAGAAGTTTAAGTTATTTTATATAAACTTAAAGTTTAGTTAAAAAGGATTTATTATGAAAATTTTTTTATTTATAATTTTATTGTTTAGTTTTTCATTTTCTTACGATTATGATTTAAAAAATGTTGGTGTAGAGATTGAAGCCAATGATAAAATAATTAAAATCAAAAGAATTGAGGATCAGGATTGTCTTTTAATAAATGGGGCAAACCCTGAAAACCTATTTTCTGGAGATTATGCAAAAGAGGGTTTACCAAAAGCTTGTGTTAAAAAATTTCTTACCACCATGGGAAAAATTACTCCTATGAAAATCAATGATAAAATTGAAACAATTGGAGAGTTAGAAGTTATAAAGTTTATTGAAAAATCACAAACTAATAAAAATATGCTTTTGATAGATTCAAGATTGCCCGATTGGTACTTACAGTTTACTATTCCAACTGCCGAAAATATCCCTTTTACATATTTTAATAAAAATAAATACCCTGATGACTTTTATGATGCATTAGAAATGATTGGGGTAAAAGAGATTTCAAAAGACAAATATGATTTTTCAAAGGCTAAAGAGTTAGTTTTATTTTGTAATGGTGCTTGGTGTCCACAATCAAGTTTCGCAATTGAAAACTTAATAAAACTTGGTTTCCCTCAAGAAAAGATTAAATGGTATAGAGGTGGAATCTATTCATGGAAGCTTTTAAATTTAACAACAGTTGCGGAGTAATTTACCCCAACTGTTTTTTTACATCTTTTACAATAGTTTTATCTAAAGTGCCCTCTTCTGACAACTCTAGCATGATATTAATTGCTTCTTTGTGATTATATTTATCTCTATAAGATTTTTTTGTAGTAAGTGATTGATAAACATTTAAAACGGCCATTAGTCTATCTTTTAAACTTAAGTCTTTCCCTGAAAGTTTATAAGGATAACCTTTTCCATCAACTCTTTCTTGAGCTCTTGATGCCCAATTTGAAATATCATTAAAACCCATTAAGTTAGTTAAAATCTTTTTTGTGTAATAGGGATAAGTTTTCATTATCTCAAATTCACTTTCATTTAAGTTACCAGGTTTATTTAAAATTTTGCTAGGTATAGCTAATTTCCCAATATTATATAATGATGCTGCGATTAAAAAAGTTTGTTTATCTTTATGCTCAAAATTATAAAAATCTGCCATTTTTGAACATTTATCTAGTATATTTTCATTCTCTTCATTTAATATAGTAAAAGTTGAAGTAATATCTAAAACCTCTTCAAATGTTGGTTCGATTGTAAAATCATATAATGTAGAAAAGATAAAAAATAATATGTCATTTTCATTTTGAATATCAAGCCAAAAATCTACGGTTGATGATATATCTAAAAACATATCTGAAATATCTTTTGAAAAAAGTTTATCTTCATTTTCTTCAATAAAATTTTTAATATCTTTTTTTAATTGTACATTTTCATCTAAAAAATCAAAATTAGTATCAATAATATGTGAAAACGATATAATTTGTGATAAAAAAGGGATCTCATTCTCTTTTAAACCAAAAAAGGAAGAACCATCGTAGTGCTCTTGATGATATTTTAATACATCATCATATTTACATAAAAAAGGTAGCTTATCTGCTAGATTTTGAGCTAAATTAAAATATTCTTTATCATATTCATTGATTTTTTTTAATGCTACATTATGAAGTAAACAGTATGCACATAAATCTGCCATTTCCTGAGGACTTAGTTGAAATCTTTCCCCTAATTTCAAAGAAATAAAAGCAATTCTCCTTGAGTGATTTTTTTTAGTATTTTTTAAATCTTTTTCAACTAAATCCAGTACTAAAGATATTGATAATAAAAAATTATTTAAATTAAACTGTAGCTGTTTTTTCTTATTCATAACTTATCCGTAATTATTTTCTAAATGCAATGCTACAATATAAACCATTAAAAATAGAAGAAAAGTAGTTTTACTCTTCCTCTATCATATTAATAATAGCTTCAACTGAGGTATTCGTCATATCTAAATCTATATGTTCTGCACCCTCAACTTTTACAAGTTTTGCATTTAAGCCATTTTCTTTAGCAACATCAAAAAATTTAGTAGTAGCCTCAGGTTTTGAAATTTTATCTGCAGTTCCATAGATAAATAAATATTTTGTGTCTTTATTTGCATTTTTAATTACATCATTAAAAGATACTGAGTTTTTTCCTTTTTCATCATCTTTTGTAAAATAGCTTCCACCTGCTAATGCTATATTTTGAATTAGTCCAGGTTTTAATCCTGTTAAAGTTGCGCCCATTCTTGCACCTGCACTATGACCTATATAGGTTACAGTTGTAGCTTCATACTTATCTTTTAAAGCATTTACTAACTCACCTAAAAATAGTATATATTCTTTATTTGAAGAAAGATTTTTAACCCCTTCATGGGCTAATGCTTTGAATTTGTTTGTTGATGAATTTGAATATCCAGGAAGAGCTACTGCTATAGTAGTTAAATCTGTATTTAAATTCATTGTTTCTGCAAAGGGTGCATATCTTCCAAGTGTATTTGTCCCCTCATCCCATGTACCATGAACTATAATCATAATATGATTATTTGAATCACCTTCAAAGGTTCTTGTTTCAATACATTCACCACCTGCAAAAACAAAATCTTCACCTAAAGAGTCACAATCACTTTTAGAGATTTCTTTTGCATTCAAACTCAATGAAACTAAAAAAATCGAGATAAAAATTAACACTTTTTTTAACATAATAAACTCCTTTTTATAATTATAATAATTTATAAGATTTAACTTATTTATACAATAAAGAAATGAGCCTAAAATATAAAGATAAGTTATAGTAAAGTTATGTTTAAATGTAATATTAAAAAGAGGTGTTTCCCTCTTTTTTAGTAAGTTTAGTAAGCGATTATTCCTACATAGCCAGATATTTGTCTCTCAATAACTTCAACGATACCTGCTTGAACATAAGAAACATCATCAATAAAATCATCTTCGGTCCATTTCATTGTTTCCATAGTATTTCTACATATAATAAACTCTACATCATATTCCATTAAAGACTTGATTCTTGTTAAAGCTTTTTGATCATAATTTTTCATTAATGCTCTAACACCATTTCCATAAGCAATTACAACTACTTTTAAACTCTCTTCTGGATATTCTTTTAAAATATTATAAATTGTACTCAAATTATGATCTACTTTTTTTAAGTCTGAATCATATAATTGTATTGCTACTTTTCTTGGGTTCTCAAATGTTGGTTGAGGGTCACTAAAAGTTGATTCGGCAAAACTAAATACAGTTAATAAAATAACTATTAAAAAACTTTTCATATATATCCTTTTTTATGCAACGTTATGTTGCTTTTCTATAATTTTTACTGTTGAACCTTTTTTTATTTCACCAGATTTTAGAATTTTACAATATATTCCCCTACAATCTTGGACTATAATTGGTAAATCATCATCAAATACTGCTAAGTGGTTACAAATAGTGCAGTTTTCAGTGATTTGAATTTGTGCTTCACCAATTTCAAAAATAGTTCCAATATGATAATCATGAGGATTAAAATCAAACAATATATTTTCTCCTAAACTACCATACTCAATATTTATATTGTTTTCTTTAGCTAATTCATATGTAGTTTTACCAACAATCATTACGGCTTTATCTATATCTTTACCAGCAAATTTATCATCTTTTATCCCAAAATCTAAAATTAACTCTAATTTATCAACTTTTGGTCTAGGTAAACCACTTTGACCTTTTTTTGCACTAAAAATATCTATTACCTTATGTATAATCATAAATTTTCCTTTAATATTCCTAAAAAGTCTTTTCTATCCCAAGCACCAGGATAAGTATTAATTAATTGTCCCGAAGTAGTTAAAATAAAAAATGTTGGTGTCATACCTTTAAATCTTTTATTTAAACCAAAAGGTAAGGCAACATAATCAACATCAACTTCTATAAATATATAATCTTCTGCTATTGCTTCTTGTACCTCTGTTAAATCAAGCACTTCATGTTTCATCTTCTTACAAAAATAACAACTTTGAGCTGTAGCAAACACTATAATTTGTTTATTTTTTTCTAAAGCTTCTTTTATAATCTTCCCATCATTATTATCTTTTAAAACTTTTACTGGCTTAGGAAATCTTTTTAATCTATCAGCTTTATATCCCATGAAATACTCAGCTAACAAAGTAGCTTCATCTTCACTTATTTCCATTGGTTCTTTTTCTTTGTAGTATTTAACAACATGATTATCACATACAGTATTGTTAATATCTGGATTTGCCAGATAACTTTTTAAATACTCTTCAATTTCTACAATCCTCATTTCAGAGTCATTTGGGTCACCAACTTTTTTACTACCTTCCATAATAGCCCAAGCTAACATATTTTGTGTTGGAATAGTTAAATTTAATAAATTATTGTTTCTTTCAAAAAAATTCTCTTTTAATTTTTTAAATGAAATATATTCTCCATGGCATGATGCACACTTCTCTTCAAATAAAACTTTCCCCTCTTTAAAATCTGCTTTTAAACTTACAAAAAAAGCTAAGATTGTAAATAAAAAAATTGTCCTTCTAATAATCATTTTCTTCCTTCTTTCAACTTATTAAAAAACTTAAAAAGTATTTTAATAAATTGAAAAGACATAGAGATAAAACTCTATGCTTTTCATATTAGGAATTAAATGATTCCTGGATTTCCTTTGATACCAACAATATCTGGAGTATCAACTTTAAGATTAGCAATATGTTTAACATTTTGAAGATAAGTTTCAACTGTTTCCCATACTGGTTCTCCTGGAGATTTTGCACCAACAGTAGACCAACCAGCAACTTTATATGATTTATTAGCATCAAGTTTTTGACCAGTTTTAGTTAGCGTAATTTCAGATATTCTTTCTCCCATTTTAGCAGTAGGATTAATTTTATATGAGATACCACCTGTTCTAACCATATCCCCACCTTGTTGGTAGAATGGGTCTTCATTAAACAAGTTATCTGCTACATCTTCTAAAATTAATTTAATATCTTTACCAGAAATATCTCTTGCGTATGTTTCAGGATATGTCATAGCTGTTTGAGTAGCTAAGTCATCAAATGTGATATCTTGACCAGGCATAACAGATGTTCCCCATCTAAATCCAGGAGAAAGTGAAATATCAGCACCTTTTACATCAATTAAAGCATCACAAATAATTTGGTCCCAAGAACCATTAAAGTTACCTCTTCTAAATAAAGTTTGCTCAGTTGTAGCAATAACTCTATCTAGGTCTTTTTTAAATGGTGCTCTTACATCTTCGATGTATTTTTTCATCGCTGGATCTTCTGGAATTAAATCAGAGAAAATTGGAAGTAAAGTAAATTTATGACCTACAATTTTTCCATCTTTTACATCTAAATCTAATACATTTAAGAATTTACCGTTTGATCCAGCATTACATACATAAGTAACACCGTTTTCATTTTTAACAGGATATGCTTCAGGTACACCATCATGAGTGTGACCACCCATAATAAAGTCAATACCAGTTACAACTTCTGCCATTTTTTTATCAGTATCATAACCGTTATGAGAAAGAACAATTACTGCATCTGGTTTTTCTTCTTCTCTAACTTCATCTACTAATTCTTGCATCCCTTCATCATTGATTGAGAATGTCCAATCTTCGATAAATCTTTGTGGATTTGCAATAGTTGTATATGGAAATGCTTGACCAATAATAGCGATTCTTGCTCCACCAATTTCTTTGATTGTATATGGTTTGAAAGCATAACCATTATCTTGATCGTAAGCTTGTTGAGCAATTTCAGTTTCATTAAATAATGCATCTTCTTTAACTTTTACGTTTTGTGCTAAGAATTCAGCTTTTAACTCTTTTACATTATCAAGAACTTCTTGTGCATTATAAGTAAATTCCCAGTGTCCAACAGCAACATCAACACCTAGAAGGTTCATTGCACCAACCATATCTTTACCTCTAGTTTGAAGTGCTGTCCATGAACCTTGCCATGTATCACCACCATCTAATAGTAAAGATTTATCTGCACCAAAACTATTTCTTAAAAAATCAACTACGGTTTTAATTTGAGCAAAACCACCAGTTCTTCCCATAGCTTTTGCATGTTTCTCAAAATTCACCATTGAGTATGCATATTCAAGTCTTTTATTACCTTTAATTCCGTAATAATCTAATAATTTTTCACCTACGATATGTGGTGGTTTTCCATAATTTCCATGAAAACCTAAGTTTACACTTGGTTCTCTAAAATAAACAGGTAGTAATTGAGCATGTGAATCTGTCATATGCATTAGCCTTACATTACCATATGGCTTAAGTTTATAATAATCTTCTAAGTTCTTAGTTGTTTCTAGCATTCTTGTGTGTGAATTAGCAAAAACTGGTGCAGAACCTAAAACTGCCATCATATAAACAAATTCTCTTCTACTTAATTTACTCATTAATAAATTCCTTCATCTAATATTAGAAACCTAAATTATTTACCATCACCTACAACAGTATATCCAAGAGAAGTCCAAGCTTGCATACCACCTCTGTAGTATTTGATTTTTTCTGCTGGATATCCCATATTTAAAAGTGAAAATTTAGCTTTTTTAACCATTCCTGGAGTTTGTCCACACCAGTAACCATTACAATACAATGCTAAAGTTTTAGCATTAGAAAAGTCAAGTGTTCCATCTTCTTTTTGAACAACACCCATTTCATCTTCCATCATCTCAATTGCTGTATCTTTTTCATCAAAATTAGTATATGGAACATTTACTGCTCCTGGAATTCTTAATTTTGCATACCAACCTGGCTTTCTTGAGTCAATTACAGCAATAGTTTCATCTGTTTGAGCTTTTTTCATATACTCAATAAACTCTAATTCACCTAAAGTTTCAACACCAGGTGCGATAACGATTGGTTGAGCAGTTCCTCTATTAGTTGTTTCATAAAGTGGTGAAATTTTATTACCTGCAGTTTGATTTCTCATCAGTGTAAATTTTTCACCATTTAGATTCATCTCAATTGATTTTACTCCTGGTAATGCAGGAACAAACTTTTCACTACCCTCTGCTGCAAAACTTCCAGTTGAACAAATACCAGCAATTGCCGATGTTATTATAAATCTCTTTAGAATTGTCATCTTTTTTATTTCCTTAATTTCATACATAATATCTAAATAAAAAAAGCCAAGATTAAAAATCTTGACTTTTTAACAATACTAAATTTTAGTATTTATATCCATCTCCTGGAACAGCAAGTCGCCAAGTTTTTTTACCCTCTTCAGCCTGATTAAGCGCTGCAATTGCAAATTTACAAGCTCTAACAGCAGCATAATTAGTTTCTAAAACTGTTTTAGATTTTTTACCTTTAAAAGTTTTAGGGTTTACCTCTTTTGCACCAGTTTTAATTGCTTCTTCAACAGAAATAATTAAATCAGAATTATTAACATTAAGTCTTCTAAACTCTAAACCTTTTTCTTTTGCTATTTCATTGTATTTTTTAGCTGTTGCAATTACTTTTTCAATGCCATTAGCTTTTATATCGCACATAGCTTTTTCATCCATCATATGATTGTCAGCATAAAGAGATGTAGATAAAGTTAATGCCGCAGTAGCTGCAATTGTTAAGTTAATTAATTTTTTCATTTCATCTCCCTATTTTCTAAAGTCTGGACCATCAAATTTCATACCATTATTCATGTAAGCCATAAAGAATAGTAATTCTTTCATCTCATTACTTGTGTTACCTGGAGGAACTTGACCTTGATCCTTAACACATCCTGACATTCTTCTTTCTAATGTACCTAATCCATCATTATTTGGTGTTGCAGCTGCCCATTTTAATCTATAAACTGGGAAGTGTGTAGTTTGACCAATAAATTGAGATAGAGATTCATTTCTTACTCTTTGACCAGCCCCTTGTACGTGACAATTTGCACAGTTAAGTTTTAGATAACCTCTTTGAGTATAATAATATTCTTTACCTCTTTCATAAGCTTCAGCTGCTGCTTTACTTTCAATTTTTACATCAACAGTTTTTTCTTCATCTTGAGCTGCTTGTGCAAAGAAAGCTTGTAAATGAGCCATTTTACCTTTTGAAGTTCCCCATTTTTTTTCACCATTTGATTCTAAGCACTCATTGATATGCTGAGTTAAAGTTTGTACTTCGCCCTTTTTTTCATCAAAATATGGATACATAGCACCAGCTTCTGCAGGATTTGGGAAACAAGATGCAAAAGATTTACCATTTGCAAACTCTTCATTATAAAGTTTTTCTCCAACTTCTACCCACTCTTCTGTTGGTGGGAACTCTTTAATTTCATAATATGAAGCTTGACCATTTTTAGAAAAAGCATAATTCCCTTTCGCAAAGTCATCTTTTTTTAATCCACCTAGAATATTGTTTTTTAACTCATCATCAGTTGAATATGGGAAAAAAGTATTTCTATTTTTTAATGGATCTTCAAATTTTGCTTCAAAATATTTGATTAAAGCAATTCTATCTTTTTCTGCTTGTGCATTAAAGTCAGCTGCATTTAGCGCAACAGTAGTTAATGCAATTAAAGCAGTAGTTTTAGCTATTTTCAACAACATACATATCTCCTATTGTAGTTTTTTTAATTAGTCACTAAAAAGTGACTAATTATTTGATTTTCATACTGTCAGATTGAGTATTACCTTTTAAATCAACCCATGAGAATGATAATTTATCATCTTTTTTAATTCCTAATTCATCTGCATTAAATGAAAATTTAAAGTAAGGGTTTTTTGATAAAAATTGTGAAGTAGATACTTCATAAACAACAGTTTCACCAACTTTAGCTACAATATATGTAATCCAGTTTGCTTCTTTTTTAGCTCTTTTAGCTTCTTGATTTGATAACATATCGTGTTTTGCAAGAGCTTTAACAGTAACTACACCTTTTTTTAATTTTGCTTTGATTCTAGTTTTTCCAGCCATTTTTATTATTCCTTTATTCTTTTTTATAAATTATTAATATTTGTTATATAAGTGTTGAACTAAATCAACCACCACATCCACCAATAGTTACTTTAACTTGTTTAGATGCTTTTAAAAGCTTTCCACCATCTTCAATTACTGCAAAAACATTTCCAGTTTTAGCCATTTTAATTCTTACACCGTAATCAACAATTCCACCTTTTGGAACATCAAATACTGCAACTAAAGTTTCAGGGTTTGCATCTTGTAAAATTGCAACTCTTGTAGCTGATTTTGCTTCAACAGTTACAGGAATAACTGCACCATTTTCAGCAATATCTGGAGCTTTTAACTTAACTTTTTTACTCTCTGTTGCATCTGCACCAAAAATCTCTTTAATAGCTGCATCTACTTTTGTAGCATCCCAAGCTTTTGGCTTAGTTTCTCTATAATTAGTTGCACTTAATGTAACTGGTGCAACTGAAGCTGCTAATGCTCCTAAACCTAAACCTAAAAAATTTCTTCTATTTATCATCTTTTTATCCTTTTTTTATTATTGAATTGTTTTTAAATAAGCTACAACTGCTTTTATTTCACCATCACTTAACCATCCAGATTTACCAAATGCAGGCATTTGAGAAATTGGATTAGTAGTATAAGGATTATAAATCTTTTTATAAAGTTCTTCCTCTGGCCAATATTGTAACGCAGTTAATTTTGGTCCCATACTTCCAGGTCCATCAATGTTTTTACCATTTGCATCATGGCATGCAATACAGTTACCTAAATTTTTAGTTGTAAAAATTTTTTCACCTTGCTTTACTAAATCATCATTTGCATAAGATCCAGTCATAGCTAAGCCACTAATAGCAGCCACTAAAAACAAATTTTTAATTAATTTCATACTTTAACTCCTTATTTACTTTGATCGATAATGTAATCAACGATTTTTTTGAATTCATCATCAGATAAATTCATTGCCGTTCCCTTAGGAGGCATTGCATTTATACCATTAATAGCATTATCATAAACTTCATCAATACCTTTTTCTAAAACACTTGCCCAGGCATCTTTATCACCTAATACTGGTGCACCAATTGCTTTATTAGCATGACAAGCAGAACAATAAGTTGCGTAATTTTCTGCTACAACTGGATCAACTCCATTTGCAACTTCTTTTTTAGGTTCTTTCCAAGTTCTTTCAACAGAAATTGGTTGATTAACAGTTGGAGCTAAATCAACTTTTATTTTTAATAAAAGATCATCAACAGTTTTACCTTTACCATACTGTTTTTCAATACAATTACTCATACATCTTGTACCCTTACCATAAATAGTTGGATCAGATAAAAGTTTTTGCATGTTTTTAGGCCCTTGGTGAGGGTCTTTTGTATCTACTTCTGGGTAAAAACCATTTACATTTGGCATTACAATTTGGTTAAAGTTTTCTTTATTTAAAACAAATTCATAATCCATCTCTTTGCCATTTACTTTAATTCCATTTGAATAAAGTAAAAATGCTGTAATAGCATAAGTCTCACTATGACTTAACGTTTTTGGTGCTGTAAAAGGCATAGAGTCCTTAATATACCACCATAAAGTACTTGCATATGGCCAATATGAACCAATAGTTTTAAGTGCAACATCTGGATTAGGATTTTCATCTGCAGGATTCAGTCTTTGGATAACTAAATCTTTAGTTTTTCCACCTGCTAGAGTTGGATAACCTTTACCACCAGCACCAAATTCACCATGGCACATTGCACATTGTGCATCGTATAATTCTTCACCCCACTCTACTGAACCTTCAGCAATAGCAGGTTTTCCATCATCATCTAAAATTGGCTCACCAAGTTTCTCATCATATTTTGGAAGTCCAGTTCCATCAGGTCTTACATCAACATTCCATCTTTCAATTTCATTATGTGTAGCTTTTCTTCCATTTTTATATTTAACATCTTGATCATTAACATGATATGGTCCATATTTTCCATCTTTAGTAGGATATTTTACTGCACCATCAACAGACATCTCATTACTTGCAACTAAAGAAGAAGCTAAAAGTGCAGATAATCCAAATCCTAGAATAATAGAACTAAGCTTTTTTGTGTTTTCTAATTTGAACATTATTACACTCTCCTTTTTCAGTTATTTCCCAAGTTACAATTGCATTTCTATGGTAAACAGATTCAACACCAACTGCTGTAGTTTCTTCATCAATTGTAGGTTGAATATTTCCAAAGTCATCTCTTGCACGTGATGCCATTAATAATGGTTTTCCATCCCACTTCATAACATATGAAAATCTAGTCCATGATTTAGGTAAAACAAGTCCTTTAAGTTTTGCCTCAACCCAATTGTCACCACCATCTAAAGAGATATCAACTCCTGTGATAGTTCCATGTCCTGTCCAAGCAATTCCTTCAACTTCTACCATATCACCTTTTTTTAAGTGAGTCCATGGTTTTTCTGGACATGGTGAAGTGATTACTGAGTTAACTTCGTTTACCCAGAAATATCTAATAGCTTTACCACCTGGTTGAACCATAGTATATTTTGAAGTTTCCTCTTTTGAATGCCATGGTTTGTCAGAAATTTCAAGTCTTCTTAACCATTTAGTATTTAAGTTACCTTCCCATCCTGGAACGATTAGTCTTACAGGGTAACCTTGCTCAGCTCTTAATGCTTCACCATTTTGTCCCCAAACAACCATTACATCATCTAATGCTTTTTCAACTGGAATTGTTCTAGGGTTTGAAGCATTATCACTTCCTTCAGCAAGCATCCAAACAGCATCTTTTTTAAGACCAACATCTTCTAAAATTGTCTTAAGCATTACACCTGTCCACTCTGCAGCACTCATTAAACCTTTTTGAAATTGTAATGAATTAAACTGTGGTCCTCTCCATTCAGGAGCACCATTTGCTGGACACTCAATAAAGTAAATTCTACTTTCACTTGGATATTTTTTTAGGTCATCTAAAGTTAATACTATTTCTCTTTCAACTTGATCACCATGAATCATTAATCTCCACTCTTTTGGGTCAATATGTGCAGTTCCTCCATGATCTCTTACAAAGAACAGACCATTAGGTGTCACAATACCTTGTGATTCATGAATTGGACACATCGCTACAGATGCATAGTAATCCCCAGAAGAAAATAAAGAGTGTGTTCTTCTGATATTATTATGCTCATATGGTGATGGTAATCCATATAAATTATGGTCAACTGGATCACCTAGTTTAGTTCCCCATGGTGCTTCATTCATGATTGCAGGATCATCAGTAGCAGCTTTTAACTCAACAGGTGATAACACATTCGCTGCTGCAATTGCACCAACAGAATATGCTGCAGTTTTTCTAAAAAAGTCTCTTCTACTTAATTTATCCTCAGAAATAGTAGATAATTCTTTTTCAGAAGTCTTTGTTACTTTCGTCATTATTCCTCCTTAGAAATTGGTTACGTTAGCTTAAGAAAAGTTAATTAAGTAAAAGTTATTTTAATTATAAGATTCGATATAAACGAGCATCTTAAACAGTTGTTAACTTTTTCTTATGCAAAACATAACAGCCAATTATATAAGATTTACTTATACATTGATGTCTTCATTATCGCCACTTTTTTGTCACTTGTCAATTATTTTAAATTAAAAAAGAATAAATCGTTTAGTTTTGTAACAATATAATCATAATTATAACGTTTATGTTATTTTTATGTCAAAAAATCTTAAAATAATCTTGCTAAAGTTACTTTTTTTATACCCTATGCTACTATAGCGCTACTATTACATGGAGATTTATATGAAAAGATTTATAAGTTATGATGAGTCATTAACAATTTTAAATAATATAATTTTTAAAGCTAAAACAAAGGAAAAACTTTTTCTTACAAATTGTATCGGTAGAGTCTTGGCTTGCAATATTTCAGCAGATGAAAATTCACCTCAATATCCAACATCGGCAATGGATGGATATGCAATAAAATTTGAAGATCAAAAAAATGATTTTATTGAAATAATTGATAAAAATCCTGCAGGTTGTGTTGTTGAATCTGAAGTTTCAAATGGTGTTTGTATTAAAACTTTTACTGGTTCTTTAATTCCAAATGGTGCTGATACTTTAATACCAATTGAAAATGTTGAAGTTATAAATAATAAAATAAAAGTTACAAAAGAGGTACCTAAAGGTTTTGCAATTAGAGAGATTGGTGAAAACTACAAAAAAGGTGAAGTTTTAATTAAAGAGGGAACAATTATAGGTTTTGCAGAGATTGGTGTACTTGCTTCTTTAAATATTTCTCAAATTCCTGTTTATTGTATGCCTAATGTTGCTATTGCTAGTACAGGTAGTGAAATACTTGATTTAGGTGAAGAACAAATAAATGAATCTCAAATTAGAAGCTCTAATCATCTAACAATTGAAGCCTTAGCAAAAAAAGCTGGTGCAAATACTATCCAAATGGGTGTAGTAAAAGATGATATAGATTCGATTACAAAGCTTTTAGAAAGTGGGCTTGAAAAAGCTGATATAGTTGTTACAACAGGTGGTGTTTCAGTTGGTGATTATGATTTTGTTCAAGATGTTATAAAAGAAAAACTTAATGCAGAAGTTCTTTTTCATGGTGTAACAGTTAAACCTGGAATGCATATACTTTTAGCAAAAAAAGATGAGAAGGTTATATTAGCTTTACCTGGTTTTGCATACTCATCAACAGTTTGTGCAATTTTATATTTATTACCACTAATTTACAATTACGAAGGTGCTAATAAAAAACTTCCAATTGTTAAAGCTAGAATAAACCAAGACTTTCCATTAAAGATGAACAAAACAATATTTACAGCTTGTAATGTAAAATATGAAAACAATGAATACTCAATTGACTTTGAAGGGAAAAAACAAGGGACAAGTGCAATATTAACTAATATGTTAGGAAATCCTGCATTATTAATCCAAAAAGAAGATAGTAAAGATATAAAAGCAGGAGAATTAGTAGATATTCTTTTGTTGAATGAACTAAAATAAATGACAACTCAAAGAGTTTATATTTTATTAGCACTTTGTGTTTTATTTTGGTCAGGAAATTTTATTTTAGGAAGATTTGTTAGTTCTAATATACAACCATTAGAACTAGCTTTTTTCAGATGGCTTTTTGTTTTACTTTTAACATCACCTTTATTGTTTTTTCTTGATTTAAAAAAAATTATTAAAGTATATAAAGAGAATTTTTTGTTTCTTACATTATGCTCTTTTTTAGGAATCACACTATTTAATACTTTTTTATATATTGCTTTAAATTTCACCACAGCTACTAATGCACTTTTGATTAATTCAATTATTCCAATTTTAATTTTAGTATTTTCTTTTCTAATTTTAAAAACTAGGATTTCAAAGATTCAAACTTTTGGAATATTATTATCAACTTTTGGAGTGATATTTTTAATATTAAAAGGAGATATCTCTTCAATTTTAGATTTAAGCTTTTCAAAGGGCGATTTATGGGTTGTTGCTAGTTCTATTGTTTGGGCAACATATTCTACAATTATAAAATTAAAACCAAAAGAATTAAACCATATAGAGTTATTCCTTACAATAATTTATGTTGGATTTATACTTTTACTTCCTTGGTATTTTTACCAAGATTATACAATAGAAAGAGAAATTAGCATACTAAAAGAGAATTGGCATTTCTTTTTATATGTTTCATTTTTTGCTTCATTATTATCTTTTTATTTCTGGCATACAGGAATTGACACAATTGGAGCTGAAAAAACGGGCCAATTTACACATTTAATGCCTATCTTTGGTTCAATGTTAGCCTTTGTTTTCTTAGGTGAAAGATTAGAATCTTTCCATTTTGTCGGGGCTATATTTATAGCTCTTGGTATTTATTTATCTTTATTTTTAAAAAAGAAAAAAATATGAATAAAAGATTTTTTTATATTATGATGATTTTCTCAATGGTATTTTGGGGTGCATCTTGGGTAAATGTTAAGTTTTTGACAAATTATATAAATGCTTACGAAGTAGTATTTTTCAGAATGGGAATTTCAATTTTAGCAATGATTCCTGTAATGATTTACTTAAAACAAGATTTTAGACTAAATCTAAAATCAAGTGCTTTAATACTTATAGCTTCATTGATACTACTTTTATACTCAATAATGTTTTTCCTTGGTGTAAAAAATGGTACAGCTGGGCTTGGTGGAGCTTTAGTAACTACTTTAATCCCAATTAATACTTTTGTAATATTGGCACTTTGGCATAAAAAAACAATATCCCTAAAACACTCATTTGCTCTAATTCTTGGTGGTTTTGGAGTTATAACTATGTTAAATATTTGGCAATTTGATATTAATGAAATTTTTTCGATACAAAACATATATTTTCTTTTAGCTTCAATTCTTTGGCCTTTACTAACAATTACAAGTTCAAAAGCAAGTAACATCTCACCTTTTGTATTTACCTTTTATGTATATACAATAACAACAATTATAGTAGGTGTTTTTTTCATTGATTTTAATATAATTACTAAAATAGTTAATTTTGATTATATATTCTGGATTAATCTTATTAGTATTAGTTTACTTTCAACAACTTTTGCTACATCTTTTTATTTTGTTGGAACTGAAAAACTTGGAACAAAAAAAGTTAGTTCATTTATATTTTTAGTACCCTCTTCTGCGTTGATTTTAAGTGCGATTTTTTTAAATGAAAAAGTTAGTTTTAATACATTACTTGGAACTATTTGTGCTGTTATAGCTATTTATATATTAAATGATTTAAAAATAAGAACCTTCTTTAAATAATTATAGAAGGTTTTCTTTTCTAACACCCTCTAAGAATCCTTCATATGTTCTTATTTCAAAATCTTTATTTTTCTTTTTGTACTTTTTTAAAATTGATTTTGCAAGATTTTTTGCGTTTTGTTTTACTATATTACAATCGTTACTAACTTTTTCTACCTTAGGCAATTGTTCTTCTATTTCTAAAGCTGCATCAAGAGCAAAAGAGGTGTGCTTATCCAAGTAGTTTTTTAAAATATTATAATATCTTTGAAAAACTGTTCTTGTGCCATCTGGGAGTGTATAGTTACTTGCAAGTTTAGGTACATAATATGTTATATCTACTTTTGTTTTAGCCTCAGCAATAGAACAAATACCATTTTTTCTAACTGTTTTATAAAAATATTTAATTTTCCAGTTAACTGTACCATGTCTTACATTCCCATTATTATATATAGGAGAAGTTTCATCCATACTATCTTCAAGTTTATGTTTATTTATAGGGTATATATCATAGTAACTAAAATGTTTTTTTATAATTGGATTTGCATTTAAAATAGAACAAAACAATATACTAAAGAAAAAAAATCTATTCATCAAGTAGCTTTGTTGTATCAATTTTCTTTTTTGCTTTTACACCAAGTTCTATAAACTCTTCACTTCGTCTAAGTAGATTACCTTTCCCTAAACTTAATTTTTTCATTGCATCATCATAAGCTTTTTGTGTTCTATTAATATTTATTCCAATTGTTTCTATATCATTTACAAAACTTGCAAATTTATCGTATAAATCCGCAGCTTTTTTTGAAATTATTAATGCATTTTCATTTTGATGTTCATATCTCCAAATATTTTCAACTGTTCTAAGTGTTGCAAAAAGTGTTGAAGGGGAAACTAGCATAATATTGTTTTCGAAAGCTGTTTTAAAAAGGTTATTATCTTTTGATGCTGCAAGCATAAAAGCACCCTCAATTGGAATAAACATCAATACAAAGTCTAAAGTCTTAACAGCATCAATATTTTCATAGCTTTTTACACTTAGACCTTTTATATGTGTATAAATTGATTTTATCAACTCTTTTGCAGCCAATTCTCTTTCAACTTCATTATTGGACTCTGTAAATTTTAAATATGCATTTAAACTAACTTTTGAGTCAATAACTATATCTTTATTAGCTGGTAAATGTACAATAACATCAGGTCTTAATCTTTTACCATCATTGTCAGTGAAAGAGCCTTGTGTAGTATATTCAATACCTTCTCTAAGTCCTGTTTGTTCAAGAATTTTAGAAAGAATCAATTCTCCCCAATCACCTTGAGTTTTATTCTCACCTTTTAATGCTTTGGTTAAGTTAATAGCATCTTGTGAGATTTGATTGTTTAAATCTTTTAAGTTCTTTATTTCTGTTAAAAGTGAAGTTCTTTGTTTTGTTTCTTCACTGTAAATATCATTTACTCTTTTTCCAAACATATTTAACTGTTCTTTAAAAGGAGTTAATATTTGATTTAAATTGGTATTGGATTTTTTTGTATTCTCTTCAAAAAGTTTATTTGCTAAGTTTTGAAATTCTTGTTTTAAACTCTCTTTAGAGTTTTCCAAAAGTTCAATTTTTTCTTTTAAGTTTTCCTCTTTTATTGCAAACTCATTTCTTAATTGCTCTTGTTGAAGATTTGATTTACTTCTTTCAAACTCCAAATTATCTAAAAATTTAGACTCTAGCAATTCTGCTTTTTCAATATTTGAATCTTTTTGAAAAATTAAGTCATTTTCTAATTTTGAAATTGAGGCTTCACTAAAAATAAGTTTTTCTTCTAAAAGATTTATTTTTTGTCTTAAAATTAACCAAACAATTAATCCACCTAGAATCAGCCCAAAAAGAGCTGAAACTATAGCTAATATATTTAAGTTATCCATGAGTTTTTAAATTAAAAATACTATCTTTTAGAGCATCGTCATTATTGTTTTGATGAACGTCATAACCTAATTCTTTAAATCTTTCCACTAAAGGTGGATGAGAGTAGTAGAAAAATATATAAATTGGGTGAGAAAGAGGAAATGATTTATTTTCATTTGCAAGTTTTAAAAGTGCACTTATTAAATCTTCTTTTGATTGCATATTTGACCCAAATTCATCTGCTGCGTATTCATTATATCTACTAATCAATGAAATTAAAGGCATTAAGAAAAATGATAAAATTGGAGAAAAGATTAAAAATACAGTAATTATCGCATATGATTCATTTTGTAGCTTTAATCCTAAAAATATCTCTTCACTTAAATTTCCAAAAATTGCGAAAAATACAAACATTACAAATCCCATTATTCCTATATTTTTAACAATATCACCATTTTTAAAGTGTCCTAACTCATGACCTAAAACAGCAAGTAATTCATTATGAGAAAGTTTTTCGATTAATGTATCAAATAAAACTACTCTTTTTGTACTTCCTAAACCACCAAAATAAGCATTTAATCTATTGTCTCTTTTACTTGCATCAACAGAAAAAACTCCAGAACTTTTAAAACCAACTTCATCTAAAAGTTTTTCGATTTTTGCTTCTAATTCTTTATCTTTTAAAGGTTCAAATTTATCAAACATCTTGTCTCTAATTACAGGATATAACATATTTATAGCAATAATAACTGCAAAAATAAAAACAAATCCCCAAATCCACCATGAACTTAAAGTACTAATAATCCATGAAATAATTGCAATAACAGCAGAACCAAATACTAAAAACAAAATCCCTGTTTTTAGTGTATCTTTAATAAATAAAGCTGGTGTCATATTAGAAAAACCATATTTTTTATCAAGTTTAAAAGTTGAATATAAATCAAAAGGTAAACCCAATATCCAATTAATAATGATAAATAGATTTACAAAAACTACAGCTTTTAAAATAGTTGATTCAAAACTAACTAAAGAATCTAATATATTAAGACCATAGCTAATCCAAAATATGAAAATTAAAAAACTATAAAAAGATGAAACAATAGAAATTTTCTCTTTTTCAATTGAGTAATTTGCAGCAACTTCATATTTTTCATTATCTAATATAATTGGTTGAAGTTTCTTTGCATTTTTAACAAATCCTATTTGCATAAATGATGTGTATATTGTTAGAAAAAAATATAGGCAATAGCCCAAAACAAATATTTCTAGCACAGAATAATCCTTTAACTATTATTTTTGGGTATTTTATCGTATTAAACTTGTGGTAAATTAAATTGTATAATTAGTTTTCTTGTTCTGAACCATCTTTAAATAAAACAACTTTATTTCTTCCATTTCTTTTTGCGTCATAAAGTGCTAAATCTGCTCTATGTAATATTGATTCTAAATCTAAATCATCAGAATTTAATATTGCTACTCCAATACTAACTGTAAATCTAATCTTCTCGTTTTTTTGTGTAATATATTCAGAATTCTCAATTTCAAATCTTATATTTTCCGCTGCCTTTAAAGCACCCCTTTCAGAGGTATTAGGTAAAACAGCAGCAAACTCTTCACCACCTAATCTACCAAAAATATCAGATTTTCTTAAAGTATTTTCTGTTTTAGAAGCCATAAGTTTAATGATTTCATCACCAATATTATGTCCATAAATATCATTTATCATTTTGAACTTATCAATATCTATCATTAAAACTGCAAGTTTTTTACCTTCTCTTCTTGTGTATTTAATCATAGGAGCTGATGATTCATAAAAAGCTCTTCTGTTATTTACACCACATAAAGAGTCAGTAGTAGCTAAAATTTCAAGTTTTACATTAATATCATTAAGTTCTCTAGTTCTTTTTTCAACGGCACTTTCTAAAACTTTCTGATAATCTTTAAGTCTTCTATCTTGGGCATTTTGTTTGATTGCTTCTAAAATTATAAGTTCAAAATCGATTCTTTCAAATTTTCTTGGAATCATCTGATAAATTGTAGCTTCATTGATTATTCTTTCTAAAGTTGATACATTACATACATCTTTAAAAAGTATATTTTTTGTATTAGGAGAGTTTTTATGTAATTCGACAATAAAATCATCTAAAGTCATATTAGATCTATTATCACCTATTATTGCAATTAATATTTCATTACCTGAAATGATATAATTATAACAGCTTATTAGTGCCTGCTCTGCATTTACATAACTTTCAATTATATAATCACTATCAACAATTCTTGAAATTTTATTATATAAAGAGTCTAAAATCTCAACATCACTTTCAATACATGCTATTACAAATTTACCCATTTCGAATTTTTTCCTAATAAAATTTAAAGATTTTAGCTACTTTTGTATTAAACTTTAAGTAAACAATTAGTAACAAATATATAATAAAATTATCTTTTTATTATAAAATATTATTATACCTTATAAATGTTGATAAATTCGCTTGTGATAATAAAGTATTTTATTATATTGAGCTAAAAAATTCTAAAATTTCTTTTGGTATTTTTGTAGGCTTATAATCTTTTAGGTATGCAAGTTTGATTTTTGCTGTAAAAATTAACTCATCTGCTCTATAAATCTCATGAAAAACCTCTAATGAAGCAGCTTTTTTTGATAAAAGTTTAGTTGTTACTTCTAATTCATCTGCGAATATTGCTGATTTTATATAATCAGCTTCAACTTTTTTTACAACAAAAAATTGATTATCATTGTGAGGAGAGGCACCTTTTTTGAAAAATATTTCACTTCTTGCCCTCTCGCAAAATTTTAAATAGTTTGCATAATATACAACTCCACCAATATCTGTATCTTCATAATATACTCTTATTTTCATTTTTTCTTACTTTGTATTCAATTTTTATATTATGTATAAGAAACCCTATACTCTTTTTTATCCCATAGGATATAAAATCTCTTTTTGAACCTCTTCAATTTTTGACATTAACTCGTTATCAATTTCAAAATTTAAAGCAGCTAATGATTCATCAAGTTGAGATAATTTTCTAGCACCAATTATTGTAGAAGCTACAAAATCAAAGTGTTTAGAATAAGCAACGGCTAATGTTACTGGTGAAATTCCATACTCTTTTGCAAGGTCCATATATTTTTTTGTTGTTTCTAGAGTTTTTTCATTTACAAATCTATTTGCCATAGCTTGAACTCTTGGATTTTTATTTGCCATATAAATACCAAATCTTGAATCTTCAGGATATAAACCACCATTATATTTCCCCGATAATACCCCTCCTCCTATTGGAGAATAAGGAAGTAAAGAGATATTTTCTCTTCTACAAACATTTGCTAGTTCATCTAAAAATCTAGGGTTATTTAACGAAAAATTATTTTGAATAGACTCAAATCTAGCTAATTTTTCATATTTTGATATCTCATTTGCTTTTGTAAGTCCATAGGCAGTATCATTTGAGGTTCCTAGGTATCTAACCTTTCCCTCTTTAACTAAATCATCAAAGGCTCTCATGCTCTCTTCTATTGGAACAACAGTATCAGGCCAATGCATTTGATAAAGATCGATATAATCTGTATCTAATCTTTTTAAGCTTCCTTCTATTGCCCTTTTAATATGAAATGAGTCAATTGCAGTAAGACCATGTCTTGTTGGTGGTACAAACCATCCAGAAGCAGCACCAGATATTTTTGAGGCTATAATAACAGACTCTCTAGGTTTTGTTTTAAGCCATTCACCTACTATTTTTTCAGTAGTTCCTTCATATGAAGCTTTAGGTGGAACAGGATAAAGTTCCGCCGTATCGTAAAAATTTATTCCTCTATCATAAGCTTTATCCATAATTTCAAAAGCTTCTTTTTTATCTGTAGTTGACCCAAAAGTCATAGTTCCTAAGCAAATAGGAGTTACTCTAAGTCCACTTTTTCCAATATAATTATATTTCAAATTAACTCCTTTTAGTAAAAAATAGAGTATATCTATATGTATTTTAGTTTATTCTAAAATACATATCTCTTTTTTGAACATATGGATTATTGTCTCCTTTGCAACTAAAAATACCACAAATATTGTAACCATTGCTAAAAAATAAGACAACATTGCATATATCCAATTATTTGTAAGTTCGAACATTAAAATAGTAGCTAATGAAATAGCTGCCATAGGAAAGGTAAAGGCCCACCAAGAGATAAAAAACTTAATCTTAATGTAGTTTTTGTACATTACAAATACTAAAATAGTAAAAAATAAACCTAAACTATAAAGCATATGTGCAAAAAAGTCTAAATTTCCTTCAAGTTTTATATATGAGATAAAACCAATAGCAGGTGGTGCTATTAAAATAAATAGTGTTGGCATAAATTTTGGTGCAAATTGATTATGAAAAATAATTCTATTTAAAATAATTGCAAATAATACAATCCAAAAGAAAATACCAATTGAAAAGAAAAAATATAAAATAGAATCCCCAACAAATCCTTTTCCTACAATTGGAACAATAATATTTCCAACAATTGGTATAAACCAAGCAGGATTAGAGTGTTGTATTTCAAGATTATTGTTAATCCAATACTTAATTGTGTAAAATGTTAAAAACAAGTGTAAAGAAGCACCTAAAATAAAAAATATATGTGATAATTCAGCAATTGAATTTTTATATATAAGTCCTAACAAAAGCATTGAGATTGATATTGCTGCAAAAAAATTGATTCTAATTGGATGTGTGAACTCTTTTTTAACCTCTTCTTTATAAGTAATAAGTTTTTTTAAATAAAAAAATGAAATTACAAAAAATAAAGATGTTGTTAAAAATATGAAAAATGAAACAATAAAGTGAGGAAAGAATAGTTCATGTTGTAACTTTCCAATAACTAATGTTAATCCTGAAAACCCCATAACAACTGCAAACATCATAACGGGGAAATACTGTAATCTATTTGAGGGTATTGCTGTAATATGTTCTTTTTGACCCATCATAAAATCCTTTAAGAAATCTTTTTTTATAATGGTTTGATACAGAAGGAGACTCATGGCTAAAAAAACAATTATTGACTTGAAACTTAAAAATTTCTCGTATGAACAAAACAATCAAACAATTAAATTACTATCTTTTAATACCTCAAATATGACTCTGGACGTTAGTATATTTGAAAAAGGAGAACATTTGAAAAACAGTAAAATTGTATTTGCTCATTTGCCAAAAAGTTTAAAAGCAAAAATCAAACCATTATAATGGTGAATTATATTTTAATTAAGTTTAATTTATTATTAAATTAAGTTATAAAAGTATAATAAGTTTTAGTTATATTTATAAATCAAAACTATAAGTTTCTAAATAATCTATAGTGTTTATTTGTTCTTTTTTAAAAAAAAAAGCTAATTCTTTTATAACACCCGCATGGGTGCATATTAATATGTTTTTATTTTTAGGAAGATTATTTATAAAATTTATTAATCTATTTTGAAACTCGCTTTTTGTTTCATCACAAATAAAAGAATGCCATAAATACTCAGATTCAAGATATTTTTCATCATAAATTGTAAGTTTTGATATCTCTTCAAAATTTTTTTCTTCAATAAAAGATTTAAATTTTACTTCCCTTAACTGTTCACTCATAATAAAATCTTTTGTTGTAATGAGTTTTAAAGTTTTTTGACATCGTATTAAATCTGATGAATAAAGTAAGTCATAATTTATATTAGATAATTTTTTAATTTTTTCTTTATCAATTAAAGAATAATCTATATTAATATCCGAATGTCCAATATATCTTTTTTGATATTTTATTGGTAATGGAGCATGTCTAAGTAATGTAATCATACAAAAAATATTAATATAGTAAACAACATAAACAATTCATTTAATTCCAAGGTTGCTCCTATTGTGTCCCCATTTAAAAATCCAAGTTTATTTTTCAAAAAGTTTGTAACAACAATTAAGAAAATAAAAGAAAGTATAAGAATCCATAAAAATTTAAAACCAATAATAAAAATAGATAAGATAGATACAAAAATAGTTGAAAAAATCAAACAATTCGAGCTCAATGATTTTTTTAAAGTTTCTACAAAATATGATTTAAAATCAAATAGTTTTATATTATATAAAACCATTAAACGACTTAACATTAATACTACTAAAAGATGAAATTCATAATGATTTTTAAATAAAAAGACTAAAAAAGATATTTTTAATATTACAAAAACCACAGAATATAAAACTCCCATTGCTCCAACTGTTGGGTCTTTTATAACTTCATAGGCATCTTTATTTGAATGCTTGGCATATATTGCATCAACTACATCAAGTATTGCTTCAGTATGTAAAAAACCATAAAGAACCATATATACAACAGCAGCAATTATACTACTTATCCAAGCAAGATTGGTGGTTAAATTTAGAATTGTTAGAGTTATCAATCCTAAAATAAAACCAACAAAAGGAAAGAAAAAAAGCATATAATTTAATATATCTTTTTTTGATAAATCATCATTTTCTTTAAAATTTATAGGTAATATAGAGAAATAGCTAACTGAAAATTTAAGACCTAATTTTATATCATTTATTTTACTCATTTATTTTTTCCATTACTAAATCAATATTTAATTTTGATTTTAAAGTATTAATAAAACTATCTATCTCATTAAACTTATACTCTTTAAAATTGAAAGGTTTATACATAGAGTTAATTTCACTAAATATTTTATTTCGTAAATTGTCATTATCAAAAATACCATGGACAAAGGTACCTTTGATTTTCTTAGACTCATAAGACAATGGATATTTTTTACTTTGACCATGATGAATTTCAAAACCTTTTATATCACATCCAAAAATTTCATATGAAGATTTTTTCAATATTTTCTCTTTTTCAAATATTATATCATCTACTATAAAACCAAATCCATCTTCTTTTGTTGATTCATGGTTTTCAAGAGCATATTTATCGAAAAGATTTTCAAACATCATTTCATATCCTCCACATAAACCCAAAATAGTTTTCTCAAAACCTTTTATTGTATTAAATAAACCAGTTGATTTCATCCATAATAAATCTTTAATTACAAGTTTAGAACCAGGCAAAATTATCATATCAAACTTATCAAGAAGAATATTTGTTTCGATAAACTGTAGATTTATTGATTTATCAGCAATTAAGGGCTCGAAATCATTATAATTACTCATATAGGGATATGAAATAACCCCTACATTTATAATTGGATTTTCTTTTATTTGCACATAGTTTTTTAAACTTTGAGAATCTTCAAACCCTAGATTAAAAGGTAAATATGGCAATACGCCAAGTACTGGTATATTAAAATCATTTTCAATAATTTTTATACCCTCATCAAATAAAGTTATATCTCCACGAAATTTATTTACAATAACACCAATTACATTTTCTCTAAGCTTTTTGGGAAGGAGATTATAAACTCCATAAATGGAAGCAAATACTCCACCTTTTTCTATATCTGCAACAAGTATTATTTTTGTATTATATTCATCAGCTATAAATATATTTGATAAATCTTTATCCATAAGATTTAATTCTACTGGGCTTCCCGCCCCCTCACAAACAACCACATCATACTTTGAATCTAAATACTCAAAACATCTTTTTACTGCTGGTTTCAATAAATTTAAGTCTTTATAATATGCTCTTACATCTTTTGATTCAACAACCCTACCTTCAACAATAACAGAAGCACTACTTCCACGTCCAGATTTTAATAATACTGGATTTAAATGATATGAAGTATCTATTCCTAATACATTTGCTTGAAAATATTGTGCTATAGCAATTTCTCTTCCATCATCACATACATGGGCATTATTTGAGACATTTTGGGCTTTAAAAGGAACTACATTTAATCCTTTTTCTTGCAATATTTTTGCAATAACAAAGGTTATAGTTGATTTACCTGCATCAGATGATGTTCCAAAAATAGAGATATTTTTCACTATTTTAACCTCTGAGGAAGCCCAAGTTTTACTTCATAAACTTCATCACAAAAAGAAGCTAACTTCTGACCAATAACTCCACTTAAATCAATATACTTACGTGAAATCTTATCCATAGGAATTACCCCTGAATTTACATCATTTAAAACAAAAACTATGTTCGCTTTAATTTTTGAGATTTTTTCTAACTCTTCTAATAAAATATCTTCATTATCATCAAGTCTATTCAAAATCCACATTGAGATACAATCAATCAAATAGCTTTCATCTTCTTTGATAACTTTAGATAACTCTTTTGTTTCTTCTAAAGTTATAAATTTATCAAGCCTTTGATTTTGGTGTTTATGAACCCTTTTTATCATCTCTTCATCACCAAAACTATTGTCATAGGTTGCTATATAAAAAGGTTTTTTATGTTGGCTTAGTTCACATGCCTTTTTCTCAGCTAAAAGACTTTTTCCACTTTTTTGCCCACCAAAATAGAGGATTTTTTTATTATTATCCAAGAAAAGACTCGACTTGATTTGTTATTTGTTGTTTTGATAAACCATTTAATAATCCATAAACTAAGCATCCACCTGCTCCAACACCCTCTTTTGCTTCACCTTCATCATAAAGTTTCAAAGCAGGATGGGATGATAATGAAAAATCAAAATCTGCATAATATGAATTAATCTCAAAATCTAACATCTCTAATAATGCTTTTATATCACTATTTTTATCTTCATATACCCATTTTGTTGTACATAAAGCTAATCTACTAGTATCAAACTCTCCGCCCATAATTTCTAATATTTTATTTACAATTAAAAGAACACAAGCCATTTGAGTTCCACCTGCTAAAATAAGTGGTTTTTTATTGTTTAAACCTAAAATAAATCCTGCATTAAAAATAAGCATATTATCTGAAATTTTTCCTAATATATCAAATAACTCGTCTTTACTGTCAATGTTTTCTAAAGCCTTATTTATAGTTTGAGTTCTAATAGAGTTTGGTACAGTTTTAAAAGAACTACTAAATAAATCTTTACAATCATATCCTAAGGCTAATGCTGTTGCCGCAGCTGTTGTAGTACCACTAGGTACTGATTCAGCCAATATAATATAATCATCTTTTGTTTCATAGTTTTTTCCAAATTCTAAACCTTTTTGAAAAACACCCATTGCATCAATTTGTGCACCTAAATCAATCTGATTTGATGGATTTATATCAAAATCATTTAATTTAAAATAGTCTACTTTTGGTTTTATTTCTAATCCTAAATTTAAAACTTCAATATTTGAATATGGTTTTAAAAGATGAATCGCCCTTGTTATTAAAGCAGGTGTTGGTACACCTTTTGGCGTTTCAGCTATATTTTCTAAACTTCTAACTTCTCCTGTACAAACAAATTCACTATCAAGGGTTGGAGTTAAGTAAATAAGCCCTGGAATTCCTGCTTGTGTAATTCCTTCTATATTTGCCGTTTTTGTATTACTTAGACTTAAAAGAAAACTTGCACTTTTACCTCTTAAGTATTCTATTAAATCTTTTTTTCCTGTAATTGTATTAATCAAAATAAATCCTATAAACTATCAAATTTAGGCGTATTCTAGCTAAAAGTCATTGAAACTTTTTAAAATAGTCTATATCATCAAAACTTCTATTTTCTGTAACTCTTTTAGCACAATAAAATAAAGATGCATATTTTACATATTCTAAAAAGATATTTAAATCTAATGATTTATCATAATAATTAATCAATACCTTTATGTCATCAATGGTTTGGCACCAAGATAGTGCAACTACGGCCAAATCAAAAAGAAAATCACCACTACAAGAATCACTAAAATCAAAAACACAACTTAGTTTATCTTCATAAAACATAGCATTATCTATAAATAAATCCCCATGAATTATTCCATCATTTTTTAATTTTACATCTAAATTTAAATACCATTTTTCAAAATATTCATTTTTAGATTGTTTAATTAAATTTTCTAAATATTTTTTATCATAAGAGTAACTTGTATTAAAAGATTTATTTTTTGTGATATTATGAAAATTCTTTAAAAAAGTAGCTATTTGAAAAAGATGGTTTTTATTTGCTATTTTTAGACTTTGTCCAATAGCTTTATTGAATATGATTGCATTTTTACCTTTTATATTAAATTTATGTATAACCTTAGGAACTTTTAACTCTTTGCAAAGATTTAAAACTTTTTCTTCATGTTCAATTTTAAAATAGCTATCTTCATATATTTTTAATATATAATTTTCATCTAAAATATAAACAGTGTCACTATTTCCATCTAAAGTCTCTTTTAAAGATGAAATATTAAAGTTTGTATCTATATCATCAATAGTAATTTTTGTTTTAATACCCATGCTAAATTACAATATCTTTTAATTCTTTTTTCTTTTCCCAATTAAGTTTTAATAACTCTGGTTCTTCTAAAAACTCACTTACATAACCCAAAGTTAGGTATGCAATTAGTTTTTTATCTTTTCCAATTCCTAGTATCTTTTTTACTTTTTTAGGTTTTAAAATAGATACCCATCCAAGTCCAATATTATATGCCCTTGCCATAAGCCATATATTTTGTATTGCACAAACCACAGAATACTCACCTACTCTTTTTTGGCTTGTTTGTCCTAAAATATCTTTATGATTTTTTTCATAAAAAACTGCAATATTTATAAAAGATTCTTTTATACCTTCTAGTTTTAGCTTCGGATATAATTCTTTATCTTTAAATATTTTTTTTGCTTTATTGTTTTCTTTTATAAAATTATTATAGATTCTATTTTTAGTTTCTTCATCTTCAATTATAATAAATTTCCATGGTTGAGAAAAACCTACTGAAGGAGCTGAATTCGCGGCATCTAAAATATCTTCTAAAATCTCTTTGTTTATTGGTTTATCTAAAAACCTATTACCTCTAATATCTCGTCTATTTTTGATGATTTTTTTAAGAACCTCAATATCTTTTGAATTAAATTCTTTCAAAGAATACCTTAACTTTTTTATTATTGAATTTATAGTAACATCCAGAAAAAAAGAGTCTTATTGAATAATCTAAAACAATTTTCTCATGGTGGGGATATAAAAAAATTTTCAAGTAAAATGAATATTAAAGAAGAAGATATTATTGATTTATCTTCAAATAT
Organism: Arcobacter arenosus; assembly: GCF_005771535.1. Classification (NCBI taxonomy): domain Bacteria; kingdom Pseudomonadati; phylum Campylobacterota; class Epsilonproteobacteria; order Campylobacterales; family Arcobacteraceae; genus Arcobacter; species Arcobacter arenosus. The sequence goes on along the minus strand of NZ_VANU01000006.1, from coordinate 159,682 downwards.
AAATTTTTTAAAACCAAAAATAAAATCTGATTTTAATAATTTGGATATCTCTTCTTACCCATCTTATGAAAAACTATACGAAATTTTAGCAAAAAAATATAGTGTAAAAGCTTCAGAACTTGAAATATTTAATGGAGGAAGTTCTGCTATATTTTCTTTTTTTAAAGAAACAAAAATAAAAGAGTGTGTAATTTATTCTCCAGCATATTTAGAGTATAAAAAAGCGGCAAAAGTATTTAATATTAAAACAACTTTTATTAATCGATTTAGTGACGAAAATCCTACAATAAAAGAAAACTCTTTAGTAATATTTGTAAATCCATCAACACCCGATGGAAGATTTTATAATCTTAATGATTTACTAAAAATATGGATTGAAAAAAACTGTACAATATTTATAGATGAATCTTTCTTAGAGTTTTCACAAAAAACTTCTATCTCTAATATGATAAATAAATATAAAAAACTTTATGTACTAAAATCTCTTACAAAGTTTTATAGTTCGGCTGGTATTAGACTTGGAATTATCTTATCAAATAAAAAAAATATTTTAAAAATAAAAGAGAAAGAACCTATTTGGAAGATTTCTGAATTTGATCAAACATATATAAAAGAGGTTTTAAAAGATAAAAAGTTTATAAAAAAAACAATAAAAAAGACAAATAAATCAAAAGATTACACATTGAAAAATTTAGATAAAATAGATTTGATAAAAGAGATTTTCCACTCAGATGCAAACTTTTTACTTTTAAAACTTAATAATATAAAAGTAAGTTTCTTACAAGAAGAATTGGCTAAATACAAAATTATGATAAGGGATTGCTCAAACTTTGATTTTTTAGATGAAAGTTTTGTAAGAATTGCGATAAAAGAAAAAGATAAAATGAAACTTTTTATTAAAGCTTTAAAATATATTCAAAAAAAGATTAAATAGTGTATCTTGCTTTAGTATTTATTGCATATTTTATCGACTTTTTATTTGGAGAGTTTGAGAATCTAAAATATTTTAAACATCCTATTATAATCATTGGAAATTATATAAAATGGTTTGAAAAAAAATTTTACAAAGATTCAATTTTTCGTGGATTTTTATTAACATTTTCACTTTTATTAATTATATTTATAATAACTTCAATAATTGAGTTATTTGATATATTTATATTAGAAGCATTTCTTTGCTCCTTTGCAATTAGTTCTAAAATGCTTTACGATAGTGTAAAGAAAATAACTACTTCAACTAACCCAAGATATGATATTTCAATGCTTGTAAGTCGAGATACAACAAACTTAAGCAATAGTGATATAAATAAAGCAGCAGTAGAAACTTATGCAGAAAACTTAAGTGATGGTGTTATTGCCCCTATGTTTTATATTTTACTATTTGGTTTAGTTGGTGCATTTATATATAAAGGTGTAAATACTTTAGACTCAATGGTTGGATATAGAAATAAACGTTATGAAAAGTTTGGCAAAGTTAGTGCAATTCTAGATGATATTTTAAATTATATTCCAGCAAGAATCACAGCAATTTTAATTGCTTTATTTTTTAAATCAAAAAAAGCTTTTAAAGAGTTTACAAAATATGGAAAAAAACATGAAAGCCTAAATGCTGGCTTACCAATTTCAGCTATGGCTTTAGCTTTAAATATAAAACTTGGGGGACCAACATCATATTTTGGTAAAATTAAAGATAAACCTTTTTTTGGGGAGGGTAAAGAGAATATTGAGAAAACAGATATCTCAAAAGCTTTAGAGTTTAAATCAAAGTTTGATTTATTTATGGTTTCTTTTTTTATTATCTATTTAATAAGTGAGTTTTTTCTATGAATTGGTTAGCTCATCTTTTTTTATCAGAAGAGAATATTGATTTTCAAGTTGGCAATATTCTTGCAGACCCATTAAAAGCAAAACCTTGGAATAATAGTAGTTATGAGTTACAAAAAGGTATGAGAACCCATATCCTTATAGATTCATTTTCCGATAAAGATATACATTTTATTCAAAGTAAAAAAAGATTAAAAGAAAAAGGTATATTAAGGGGAATTGTCATTGATTTTACCTATGATTATCTATTAACTAAAAACTGGGATAAATTTTGTAATGTAACATTAAAAGAGTTTAGAAATCAATTTTATACAAACAGTGTAGAAAACAATTACCCATCTTTTCCAAAGCAAGTATTAATCAATATAAAAAATAAAAAACTATTAAATTTCGATACCTATGAAAATCTTGAAGACTCTTTAAGAAGAGTTGATATGAGAGTATCAAGTCGTTTATCAAAAAGAGATTCAGCCCTAAGTTACTTGCCATTGATTAAAGATAATATAGAAAAACTCGAAGAGGATTTTTTAGATTTCTTTCCAAAACTTTGTGAAGAGGTAAAAAAAGATTTAAATAGTTCAAAACTAAACCATTGGAAAATTTAAATTAGAGAATTAACCTACTCATAATAAGTTTTTTATTGCCCCTAAACATTGAGTGTAAATATGTTCCGTAAACTTTATTTTTTTGAAAACTTCCATTTATACCATCACCCTCTTTTATTTTAGAAAGTTTATCAAAACCATTTTCAGGATTTTTTGCTTTTGTGTAATGAAAAGCATGACCTTTTAATCCACTTTCACTGTAATAATATCCCATTCTTTGAAATCTATTTTCCTTTGAAAAAGAGATATCTAAAATGCCACTCATTTGTTTTTCATCAACACTTTGTCCTAAATAAAGTAAACCAGCACACTCACCATAAACTCTTTTTGTTTTAGCATGTTTAATTAATGATTTTTTGAAGTTTTTTGAAGTTTTGATTTTTTCGTATGCTTTATTTGTTTCAACATATCCACCACAAATATAAACAATATCAGTATCTTTTGGTATCTCTTCATCATTTGTTGAATCTATAATTATAACATCACTAAAAATCTCTTTTAAAAAATTTAGATTATCATGATATAAAAAAGAAAAATTAGAATCATTTACAATTGCCAATTTGGCTTTTTGTTTTTTTACTTTTTTAAAAGGGTATTCTATATTTTCTTGTTTTGAAATTGTACTAATCTTCTCTAATGACTTAATATCAATATTTATTAATACCTCTTTTGAAATAGCTTCAATTTTTGAAAGGTCATTTAAATCAAGGCCTAAATGAGTATCACTTAAAGCTTCAATATCTTTTTTTATCCAACCAATAACTTTAATATTATCAAAGTCTTTTTCAATAATATTTTTTATTAATAAATAGTGACTTTGAGAAGCTATTTTATTTAAAACAACACCTTTTATAGTATTATCTTTTTTATAGGTTTTAAGACCTTTTAAAAGGGCTGAAACAGTAATGTAACTTCCGCTTCCGTCAAGTAAAATTATTGTAGGTATTTTTAAAAGTTTAGAGATATCATATGCGGAAGATTTTTTATCACTTCCATCATAAAAACCCATTACGCCTTCACAAATAGAAACCTCTTTTTTACTGTAATGATTAAAAAGCCAAGATAATTGTTTTTTATTCATCATAAATCTATCAAGGTTAATACTAGGAGTACCACACACTATTTTATGAAACTGTGGATCAATATAATCTGGACCTATCTTAAATGGCTGAATAGAATCTCTATAATGATATAAAAGTGCAGTTGTTAATACTGTTTTACCTTGGTTTGATGCTGTTGCACTTATACATATAGCTTTCATAAAGACTAATCCTTTTTAGTTCTTTTTATTAATAAATATACAAAAAATGGAGCACCAATAAAAGCTGTAACTACCCCAATAGGTAAAGAGGAATCAGTATTTAAATTTCTAGATATTAAATCACTTACAACAAGAAAAAGGCCACCATAAAAAAAGACAGGTAAAAATAGTTTATCAGCACTTTTTTTATAAATTAGTTTTATAATATGAGGGATTACAAGACCTATAAATCCAATTGGTCCCACAAAACTGATAGATACACCAACACATAAAGATACTAATACCAATAATATAATATTAAGTTTATTTACATTTAAACCTTTTAAAAAGGCTGTATCGTTTGATATAAGTAATAGCCTAATATCTTTTTTATAGAAATTTACTACAAAATAAAAAATCAAACTTATTACAAGCATAATGATAGAGTTTAAATATCCAACTGTATCTAAGCTACCTAGGGTAAACCTAACAATTGAATAATTCTCCTGTAAATTACTCATATAAAACACTAACATCAAAGCAGAACCATAAAAATATGATAAAGCAATACCAGTAAGAAGTAGAGAGTTTGTTGAAACTGCAATTGATGACTTGTTCATTTGTCTTGAAATATAATATAAAATCATTACAGTTAAAATTGAACCAAATATAGCTGAAATAGAGATATTTATGAAAGGGAAAAAAACTATAGATATAGCTGTAAAAAGTGTGGTACCACTTGATATTCCTAAAGTATAGGGTGTAATTAATTGGTTTTTAAATACTATTTGAAAAATTAGACCACCTAAGGCTAAAACTCCCCCAACAAAAAAAGCTAATATAATTCTTGGAATTCTTAAATCCCAAAAAACAGTATATGACATAGAGTCATTATTTAGAATATCCCTAAAATCTAAATTTATTTCACCTAAAAAAGGAGATAGTATAAGTAATACAACACTTAATAAGTAAACAATTTTTTTCATAGATTTACCACCAAGTGATTATTTACTTTCTGAATAGATTTATTATAAAATTTTTCTAAATTACTATTTTCAAAAAACTCTTCGTTTGAACCGAAAAACTCTATTTTCCCATCTTTTAAAAATAGTATTTTAAATTTTAAAGCATAAGCCAAATCAAGATTATGTGTAATTATAATTTTTTGATTTAATAAATCTGATTTAAAAATATCATAAACATCTTTTAATCTATTTATATCCAAATTGGCAGTAAGCTCATCAAAAATAGTTATTTTTGCATCATGTATAATTGCAGAAGCCAAAAGAACTAATTGTTTTTCCCCTGAACTAAAAGATTTGCAAAACTTATCTTTTAATTTTTCCATTTTTAATAAACTAATTATATTTGAAACCTTTTGATTATCAACAGTAGAAACAAAAGAAAGTTCTAAAAACTCTTTTAAAGTTATATATTCATCAAAAATTGTAAGTCCAGGTGGAATATAGTTTATAAACTTAGCTCTTTTTAAATCATCAATGCTAGAGATATCTTCATTATCTAAAAAAACTTGATTATTATTAATTAGATTTGATAATACTTTGGCTAAAGTAGACTTCCCTGCCCCATTTTGACCTAGAATTATTAGATTTTCATTCTCTTCTAATTTAAATGAAATATCATTTAAAATAAAACTACTATAATTTTTTATTTCTAACATTTTCTAAAATCTTTTTAAAATCTTTAATAAAATAGATTACTCTATCACTTGGAATCCCTGCATATAGTTTGTCAACTGCATAAATGTTACTATTTCGTGAAGCATTTATTGGAAGATCTTTCCATGAATCAATTAACTTTGCTAACTCTTTTGGTTTTCCATCATAAAAAGGTGCTAATAAAACTATAATATCAGGATTCATCTTTATAATTTTTTCAATATTTACAACTGGTTGCATACTTGAAGTTGAGAAATAGGCATTTTTATTTCCACTAGCATTAATAATATCATCAAAATATAAATAGTTACCAGATACATATATTTGTCTTTGCAAATCTTTCTTAGGACTTATAACAACTAATACTTTTTTATTATCTACTATACCTTGAAGACTATCTAAGGAATTGTTTATATTATTAACGATTTTTGAAGCTATTTCATCTTTATGAAAATAACTTCCTAAATCGGTAATAGTATTTTTAATATCATTCATAGAAGTGGTTTTATATATTTTTGTTCTTATTCCTAGTTTCTCTAAATTACTATTTAGTTTTTCATCATAATTTTGCCCTATTACAACTGTTGGTTTTGTGCTTAAAATTTTCTCAATTGATATTGAAGCATATCCACCAATTTTCATTACACTTTTTGCTTCTTCAGGGTATGAACAGTGTTTTGTGTTTGCTACAACGTTTTTACCCATATCCAAAGCATAAACTATCTCATTTATTGAAGGTGCTAAGGTAACAATCCTTTCTTGTGCAAATAAGCTTAAACTAAATAATATAAGAGAAACTATTTTTTTCATATTAGAAAGATGCCTTTATACCTATATAAAATGCTCTTGGACTAGTAGCATAATTATCTACAGTTTGGTAATATTTATCTAAAATATTATCGATTTTAAAATAGGCTTTAAAATTTTTATTTATATCATAATTAACTACACTATTCCATAATGTATATTTACCTGTTTGTCTACCAGATTTATCATCACTATTATATCTTTTTCCTATATATTCCCCATTTAGATTAAAATGAAAATCTTGGATTCCATAATAATCAAGAGACATTTTTAATGTATCAAAAGGAATTCGTCTAATATATTCAGAATCACTATTTTTAGCAACTACTCTATCATATGATAAACTTAATATTGTATCAGTTTCAATAGCTTTTTGGTAAGAGATTTCAAAACCTTTAAATGTATTTTCACCACTAAAATTTGTATATGTTTTAGTTCCAAAATCATAAGCTAACATATCTTCAATAATCGAATTATATAGTGAAATTTTTATATCTTTATAACGTAAATTAACATCATATGAAGTTGTATTTTCTGGATTTAGATTTATATTTCCCGATGTTCCATAAAGTTGATTCATTGTTGGGATATTATATCCACTACTTGCATTAATACTAACATCAAAATCATTTGTAAGATAATATTTTAAACCAAGTTTTCCTGTTAGTTTATTTTCAAAATTACTATAATTATCGTATCGTAATGCTTGAGTAAAAACTAAATCTGAAAATCTATTTGTATTGTTAAAAAATAAGCCAAAATTTTTATAATTATTATCAACAGGTTTATTTACATTAAATCTTTTAAAATCAGCTCCAAAAACTAAATAAGAGTCTTTATAATAGTCAAGTCTACTTTTTTGCCCTAATTCATGAACATCTGCTTCATAATAATTATTACTTCCAACTTTGTCATAATTTCTATCAAAAAATGAATAATTGTAATAAACATCACTCTCATAGTTTTTTGATTTAAAGTTATAACTTGTATTAATCAATTGAGTATCATAGTCATATGTTCTTAAAGAATCAGCACTTGATGAATCTGTATTAACAAAAGAGTTTATTTTTGTATATGAAGTTTTTATTTTATTGTTATCATCAATTTTATAAGTAAGATTGATTCCATAAGTTTGGTTTTCATAAGCATCATCTTCATAATTATTTATATTGGTACCATATGCAGCATATGCACTAAAAGAATCACTTTTAACAAAATCATAACTTGCTGATAAATCAATTATTTCATTGTTATATCCAAGATTCATACCAAATTTTCTCGTATTAAATGAACCATATTCTGAATAAAAAGAGAAATTAGTACCTAATTTGTTTTTCTTTGTAATGATATTTACAACACCACCCGTTGCATCTGCACCCCAAACTCCACTTTGAGCACCTTTAAGAACTTCTATTCTTTCAATATTTTCCATCATAATATGATGAAGAGGTGAACCATCTTGAGTATTTGCTGGGTCATTAAGCCTAATCCCGTCAACTAAAATTAATAATCTAGTAGAATCAATTCCTCTAATATAGACAGTTTTTTTAGATCCTAATCCACCATTTGAATTAAAACTAACACCAGCTAGCGAAGAGATAGCATCTATAGCATCAATAAAATGTCTTTCTTCTAATTCCTCTTTTGTAATTACTTCAATAGCTGAGGTCACATCTTGTATTGATTGTTCAGTTTTTGTTGCAGTTGAAACAGTAATACTTGAAAGTTGTACACTATCTTCAGCAGATAAGTTCATTGATGTTAATAAACTTGTAATTAGACTTATGGATATTTTTTTATTTATCATTTTTATATTATTCCCTATTAACTTCATTACTTTTAAAATCTATACTTTATACCAGCGTAATATGTTCTTTCAAAATTTACTGGATATATTTGGTCATCATTTATCCATAAACCATTATCTTCATCAAATAAGTTTTGAATTTTTCCAAAAACCTCTAAATTTTTATACTTATAAGAAACACTTAAATCTGTTGAGTTATAGGCTTCTTGTTTTTGAGAAAAACTATTTCCAAAATCTTCTGCCCCATAAGCTTCACTTCTATATGTATGAGATAAAACTCCTGAAAATTTATTTATTTCGTAGCCTATATTAACTGTAAGATTATGATTTGAAACACCAGGTAAATCTTTTCCATCATAAACAGTTCCACTTTCAGTCTCTTCATCAATTTTTGCAATAATATACGAATAATTTAAAGATGTATATAAATTTTTATTAATTAAATATTTATCAAAAATTTCAATACCGTATTTGTGTGATTTATCAATATTTGTATTTTTTTGTGTTGCACCAACGCTATAAAAGTAGATTTCATTTTTCAACTTTGAATAAAATAAAGATATTTTCAATTTATTGTTATCTTGAATACCTGTGTATCCAAAATTAAAGTTTTTAACCTTTGCTGGTTCAATATAACCGTTAAAAGAACCCCACCAAAAAAGTCTATCTAAATCTGGAGTCTGATAAGATTTATTAAAATTAGCAAAAAAAGAATTGTTTTCATCTAACTTATAGTTGAATCCTAAATCTAATGCATTTAAACTAATATCTTTGTTAACGCCACCTGCATCTAAAAGATCAAATTTAACTTCTTCATTTCTTAGTCCTGAAGAAATAGAGAATTGTTTTGAAACAAAATAATTACCTGTTATAAATAAAGCTTTGTTTTCTTTTGTTACAGTATTAGAAGAAGTTATTCTATCTCCCTCAAAAACATCAATTCCCATACTTAAAGAATATATATTTTTATTAATGTTAAGTTTTGAATTTAAAGTTTTATAATCATAGTTTGAAGTCCAGCCTGAAGAATACATACTTTTTTTGTCTTCATTACTAAAATTTGTTTCAAAGGAATAATCCCTCAAAAAATCATATTTTAATCCAATATCAGTAACATAAGAACTAAAATATTGTTCAGTATCCCAACCAATAGTAGTAAATTGATATGGATTTGACTTATATTGATTTAATGTTAAAGCACCTGCATATTTAATATTCATATCAGAAAAATTTCTTCCGATTTTTACTTCTAAATTATCAGTAGGAAAGTAAATAAGGTTTATATTTCTATTTCTACTATAATTATCATCTTTTGTACCACTTTGTAAATTTCTAGAACCATCAGTAGTTGTATAATCCATATATGTATTTAAAATTATATTATCATTATTAAACCCTAAACTTAATGCACTATTTTTTGTTCCATTATTACCAAAATATGTTTTAATATAATTTTCATTTTTTCCATTTGTAATAATATTTATTGCACCTGAATTTGCTCCATCACCATATTGAACAGAACCACTACCTTTTATAATCTCAATTTTCTCAACTGATTCTAAAGGTATAGATGAAAGAAGTTGTGAAGTCATGTCAATATTATTTAATCTTCTTCCATTTACAGTAACAACTAAATTTTGATAACCATCTGTAATACCATATCCCCTTAAATCAATTTTTTGAGTAAATGTATTTCCTCCATTAGGAGCTATTACAAGTGATGTTTGTGAATTTAAGAACTCATATATATCTTTTGATTTTGAACTTTCAATATCTTCTTTAGTGTAAATTTCTGTTGTATATGTAGCATCTTTTTCATTTGTTTCTATTAATGAACTTGAAATAGTAACGCTTGAGATTTGATTTGTATCATTAGAGTAAAGATTTGTTGCTAAAAGAAAGCTTGCAACTAAGCTTGTAGTTAATTTTTTGTTTTCCATGTGTTTTATTTATCCTATATTTTTATAAATTATTTGTTGAATATTGTTTAGCTGGTTTTAATTGTGATGATAATAACAGCTTTATGATTTTTGGCATATTTTGATTTATTGTAGTTTCTATTGAACTAAATTGTGAGTGCATTTTTCTATTTACAGTTGCACATAAAATACCAAAAAATGAGAAGTAGCTTTTCTTTCTAGTAGTCATATTTATTCCCTCCTTTACAAAAATTTTCGCGTATTATAGTAAAAAAGGTATAAATATATGAAATTAAAAATTTTTAAGGTTATATATGACAGCTTAAAATAGATTTATTTGGGTCAATAATATATTCATATCCTTGATACATAATATAAAATCCAAATAAGATTACAAGAACTGAAGCTATATTAATAAATAAACTTCGTAAAGCCATTTGTTTAAATACCCCTACAAAGAAACCTAAAGAAAACATCGCAGGAAGTGTACTAAGACCAAAAACCAGCATTACAAAAGCTCCCCAAAATGGGCTTCCTGTACTAGCAGCAGTGATTGCAAAAACATAAACAAAACCACAAGGTAATAAACCATTTAACATTCCAAGTAAATAAAAACTTGTTAAACTATTCGAACCTATTAAAGCCCTAAAGGTTTGTTGATATATAGCAGATTTAGAAACTGAGTGCTCTAATGAAGTTAAGAATTTTAGTTTTCCACTTAAAGATAAACCAACTAGTATCATTAACACACCTGTTGTTAAAAGTAAAATACCACTAGTCATATTATCAAAAGTTACAACTCCACCTACAAAACCAAAAATAAACCCAAGAATAATATAAGTTGTGATTCTACCAAATGAATATAATACATGAGAGATTGATTGTTTAGCTTTAGTCCATGAAGAATCAATTTTAGTACTTGAATAAGCGACTACAATTCCTCCACACATGCCAATACAATGACCAAAAGAACCTAAAAAAGCAATCGATATAATTGTTAGTATACTTACACTTTCCATTATTTTCCTAAAAGTTTGTTTCTAATTAAAGGGTTGGTTAAATTTTCACCTCTGTACATTTTGATTATCATTTCATCAAAACTAATCATACCCTCTTTTTTGTTTTTATAAGCTCCAAATCCATACCCCATTGTTGTATTCGAAGTTTTATCATACCAAGCTTTTTTACCATCTATATATTCATTTGTATCATTTGAGAAAACCCATATAATGGCATCTTTCTGAAACTCTATATTTTTATACCATAAAGCTAAACAACCAGGATCATCAAAAAACCAAGTTCTACCATCAGGAGCAATTGCTTGTGCTGAATGTTTGTTTGAAGTAATAGTCATACCACATTGAGTGTCTTGGAAATGATTTAAAGTAATATCTATTGGTTTATGTTCATGGTTTCCCTCATGAATAACAACCATTTGTTTTTGATTTGACATTGACAAAAAGATACCAACAATAATAAGTATTAATACAATAATAGTAAAAATAGGTAAAAGTTTCTTCATTCAAATTCCTGAAAAATAATTGAAATGATATATAAAGCATCTTGATAAATAGCTAAAATAAAAAAGCCCCATTTACTATGGGGCTTTGAAAACACAAAGATTTTTGAGAAAATTAAATATACTATAGGAGATTAATTTTCCGATATTTATACTATCTTTAAAATGTTAATTATTTGTTAATTCCTATACATCTAAGCACTACTTTTTAATAATAAAAAAATTATAATGTCATCTTTTAAAAAGGATTTTAATGGCATTACTTATTTTTGATATGGATGGTACGATTTTAGATAGTGGAACTGCAATTGTAAACACCATAAATCATGTTAGAGAAGCTTTAGGCTTTGAAAAGTTAGAAAAGCACTATGCTCTTGAAAAAGTAAATGACCCAAATATAAATGCCTCAAAATTTTTTTATGGAACTGATGATTTTACCCTTCAACAAAAAGAATTATTTGAAGAACATTATAATGCAAACTGTTTAAATGGTTTAGAGTTATACGATGGGATGGCAAAGCTTATTGATGATTTAAACCAAGAGTTTACTTTAACTGTTGCAACAAATGCAAATTCAGTTTTTGCAAAAAAAATGCTTGACCATCTTGAAGTTGGAAAATATTTTGAAACAATTTTAGGTTTTGATTCAGTAAAACAAGCAAAACCACATCCTGAAATGGTTTATAAAATCCTTGATACACACAATATACAAAAAGAAAAAGCTCAATTAATAGGCGATTCACACAAAGACATTATGGCTGCAAATAATGCAGGGATTGATTCAGTTTTAGTAAACTGGGGATTTTCAAATCATGAGGAAGATGCAATTTCAAGTATTGAAGAATTAGAAAAAAAGATTTTTGAAAAGTTTAAAGCCTAACTAAATCAAAAATCTTAAAATTAAATTTTAGATTAAAGCTTGTAAAGTTTTATACTCGTTTAAAGCAAAATCATCTGTCATACCAGAAATATAATCAAATATTAATCTAGCTCTGAAATACCACTCTTTAAGTTTATATTTTACAATATCATCTTTTGAAAGTTTTTCAACACTATCTTTATATGCAACTATATGTTTTGAAGACAATCTTCTAATTAATCTTTGAGAGATAAAACAAGATATTCTTTTTCCATGAACTAAATCTTCAAACTCTTGGGCTTCAAGTTCTAAAAGTGGTTTATAATTTTCACATAAAGTACTTAATATTTTCTGTCCCTTTAACTCTAAAGTTTGAATATCTTTATTATTGTAAATATGTTCTATTGAGATATTTTGTAATACTTTTACAGCCTTTGTATATTTACTATTTTTATCAAATTCTAAAAGTGCAGCATCAAATCTTCCATTAAAAATATCTTCATGATTATCAACAAAAACTTGTGACACATGTTCAACTAAAGCATGGGTTAACTTAGCCCGTGTAAGAGTTAAAAACAGATTAAATTGGTATGGTTCACTCTCATTTTCTTTTGCTTTTTGATAATACTCCTCTACTAACTCTAAAAGATAAGTTTCATCCATCTTTTCGCACTCTTGTTTTATAAGTGAATAAACCTTTTCAAAAGTTAAAATCTTTTTATCAACTGCATCTTCCATATCTGCATTTAAATAACTAATATCATCAGCTGCTTCCATTATATAAGTGATTGGAAATCTACATCCTTCTTGGATATCTAAAGAGTCTTTAATTTTTGAAACAATATCCCTTTCTGAATAATAATACCCTGGTTTTTTTCTCATGTAAGAGTATTTTTCATTTTTTAAAGGTTTAGGTTCAAAGGCGCCTCTTGTATATTTAAGCATAGAGATAATTTGAGAATATGAAAGGTTAAGTCTTTGTAGTTTTGTAATTATTCTAATCCCTTGAGCATTTCCATCAAAATTACAAAGGTCATTAATCAAAAGATTTTTTAACTCTGAATTTTTTTCATCAACCTCAATTAGATTATCAAATATCTTTATACCCTTATTTTTCATCCAAGAGTTCAATGCAACTTCTGCAAAATGACCAAATGGTGGGTTTCCTATATCATGAATCAAACTTGTCATTTCAGAAGTTGAAATAAAAGCATCCCTAACTTCATTTAAATAAAATTTTCCTTCACATTTTTTTAAAATAGTTTTTGCAATAAATCTTGCTGTTTGAGATACTTCTAAAGAGTGGGTTAGTCTACTTCTTACAGCTGCATTTAACTCTAAAGGAAATACTTGCGTTTTCTTTTGTAAACGTCTTAAAGATGGAGCGGAAAGAATTCTTCCCCTATCACTTTCAACTGAGATATCTAAATCTTTGATTGGATAGAACTCTCTATTAGTAGTTAGTTTTTTTCTATAGTCACACATTTTTATTCTTTTATAAATTTTTTTTGTTATTGTATTGAAAGTAAAATAAAATACAAAATTAAAGGCTTGAAATGTTTGATAAAATCAAAAATATTTTCAAAAAAGAAAAAACTTATGAATGTATAGTATTTGATGGCAAAAAAATGAGTTATCCTAATTTAACAAAAAAACAAATTGAAGAGATTGAAAATGACCCTAAATATGAAGCGTGGAGTGTAACATTAAAAAGGGAAGAGAATTAACTCTTCCTTTTTTTACCAGTTTCGTCCTTTTCCAGGTGCCATACCTTGTCCCATTCCTTTGCCCATGCCTTGACCATTCATCATATTATTTTTTTGATTTACTCTATTTTGAAATCTAGCTTGTTGATGAATTTGAAGTTCATTTTGTGAAATGATACCATCACCATTTGTATCAACATCAGAAAAAGAAGGTGAATTCTTAGCATTCATCATAAGTCTACCTTGTTCAGCTTTTTGAGTCATTCTTTTTTCTTTTACTGCATTAAATTCAGCAGGACTAATTTGACCATCTTTATTCGTATCATATGCTGAAAAAGCTACAGGACCAAAACTTGGTAACGTTTCAGCAAACATAAATGTTGCACCAAATACCAATAAACCACTTAGAATAATTTTTGAAGTTTTCATAACAATCTCCTTGTAATAGACATTCTAACTCCATCCTTTAATATAATTATATAATTGATTTTTTAACCTACTATTAATATAAACTTTTTAAAAACTTAAATTAATCTGTATTCAATAGGAACTCTTATAGTAATTGTTTTTTGAACCTTGGGGAAATTTGCTGAGGCACTATATATTGCTTCTATTGTGGACTTTTGTAATAGTTTATGTCCTTTGAGTGTTTTAACTTTTTTTATTTCACCAGATTTAGTTAAACAAAACTCTACTAAAACTTTACCTTCAATCTTAAGTTTTCTTGCTCTTTTTGAGTACATTATATTTTTTTGTATCTCTTTTTTTATCATATGTAAATGATTTGCTAAAAAATCTTCTTCATAGTTGATGTTTTTGTTGATATTTTTTTGTATAACTTTTTGAGGAATCTCTTTTTTAACTACCTTATCAATAATAGTTTCTTCAAATTTTTTTGTTTTTTGCTTTTTTATTGGCTCTTTTTTTACTATCTTATCAATCTTCTTTTTAACTACTTTTTTCTTTTCTACTTTTTTTATCACTTTCTTTTTAGGCTCTTTTTTTACTATTTTTTTAATTTCTGGCTCAAGGTTTTTTTCTACCTTTTCTTCAACTATTGGTTCAATAGGTTTAGGTTTTATAATTTGAACATAATTTAAAGAGACTTTTTTCTTTTCTTCTTTATTTTGAGACTGCAATTTATCAAAGGGGTTTGCAAATAAAAGTAAAGTTGCCAAACTTACATAAAGTAAAGTGGTTAAGAAAAAAGAGTTTAAATATCTCATTGTTGTTTTACCGTTACTATTGATATATTTTCAAATTCATTTGATTTTAAAGTGTCTAAAATAGATACAAATATTTCAAATTTTGCATCTTTGTCACTATTTATTAAAATTGGTCTATCTTTTTGTTCTTCTGAAATTCTATTTATTAATTCTTCAACTATCAACTCTTCTTTGTCAAGATAAATTTGTCCAGTATTCTTTATATAAATACTTAACTCTTTTTTGATTTTTTGATTATCAGCTGAACTAGCCTTTGGAAGAGATACAGGGATTACACCTTTTGCAATAAAAGTTGATGTCATTAAAACTATTGCTAAAAGTACCAAAAGAACATCAATAAACGGTATTACATTTATTGAATCATATTTCTTGATTTTCATATCTGCTTTCCAAAACTTCTGCGTATCGACTTAAAATATTATAAAAAACCATTGATATAATTGCCACAACTAAACCAACAGCTGTTGCTTTTAAGGCAAGTGCTAAGGAACTCATTATTTTAGTTGCAACAATATCACCTTCACTCATAGTCATAAATGTAAGCATGATAGCTAATACAGTACCAAGAAGTCCTATATAAGGTGAGTTAGAAGCAATAGTCCCTATAAAAGTTAGATTTTTTGTAAGGGCAACATCAAGCTGCTTTTTATTTTTATATTTATTAACATCAAGTTTTCTATAGAAAAAAAGTCTTTCAATAAAAAACATTACGGCTATAAAACTCATAAAAAGTAGCAATGCAATAACTCCATAATCAACAGAATGTTTTAAAAACTCAATATTCATTTTTTCTTCTCCTAAAAACCAACTTAATTTTATATAAGATGTGTTAATTTTAAGTTAATTTTGATCATATAAAAATGAATCTACACCCATAATAGCTGCACCATAAGAAGTAGTTACTTGTGGAAACTTTGGAATAAATACTCTTTTTCCTAATTCATTTTCAATAGCATTTACCAAACCTTCATTTAGTGCAGGACCTCCATCAAAATAGATACCTTCTTTTACCCCAACTCTTTTTACAAGTTTTACAATTCTTTTTGCAATAGAATAATGAACTCCACAAACAATATCTTCAACACTATGATTATTTCCAAGGAGTCCAATAATTTCACTCTCTGCAAATACTGCACAAGTACTACTTACACCTAAAGGTGTTCCTTTAGCCTTAAAATGTTTCTCACCTAATTCATCAACACCCATTTCAAGTTTTAAGGCAACTACATCAAGAAATTTTCCAGTCCCAGCTGCACATCTATCATTCATTGCAAAATTAGTTACATTTCCATCATTATCTAAAGAGATTGCTTTACTATCTTGACCTCCAATGTTTATGATGGTTTTAATCTCTCCAAACTCTTTAGCACTTGCTCTTGCTCCAATTGCATTTGCTGTAATCTCACTAATATTTTCATCAGCTTCTTTATAAAGTTTTCTTCCATATCCCGTTGATACAGTATAAACAACATCCTTTGGTGATATTTCAAGTTCTTTTAAAAGTAAATCTAAAGTTTCTTGGGCATATTTATAAAACATACTTCCACTAGCACTAGTTTTTGAACCAATTAAATTTTTCTTTTCATCAATAATAGAAATTTTTATTGATGTTGAACCTATATCTATACCTACAAAATATTTCACTTTTTTATCCTCTTTCTTGTTTTTAATGACTCTATAAATGCTTCAACTCTAGTAGTTAATTGTCCACCTTGCGATGGACTATAATCACTTTCAATATATAAAATAGGAATTCCCTCTTTTTCCATTGCTTCTAAAACACTTCTTTGTTCTGCTTCATAAACTGTACAACCTGCAAATGATTGATAAACAACTCCATCGGCACTATAAGTTTTTACTAAATCAATTATTCTTCTAATTCGGTCATCATTTTTAGTAAAGATGGGACAAGTACAAGCTTTTAAATATTTATCTGCCATTGAATCTAACATATCATTTACAAACCACTCATCAACTGCAACTCTATCATTGAACATTCTATTTGAACTACAGGTTTCATCTGCAACAATAATTCCATCTGATTCTTCAATTACTATAGGAACTTTATAATTTGGGAAAATTGGAGGTGAACCTGTATAAACTATTCTAGGACTAATTTTTCCATTTACAAACAGGTTTTCATCCTCCCTTTGTTTGCACTCTTTTAAAAGATTTTCACAAGCATCTATCCATGAATCAATTTTGTCAAAAAAAAATGCATTTGTCACAAAAAACATATCATTTCCACTAATTACAATATTTTTCTTTTTTCTATATTCACATAGTTTATGATAGAGTGATTGTGCATAGCCAATCTTTGCAATACTTTGTTTTAAACTCTTTTTATTTAGTTTATTTCCAGTTTTTTTTGATAAATCTATTGCAAACTCTCTAATACTTCTTCTAAAATACTCCCTACTAATCTCACTATCTTTAACTCTTGGAAAATCAACATCAACAACTTCGTATCCAAAGCTTTCTATTGTAACTCCCGCTTTTGTTTTTTGATCACAAGTTGTTGGAGAGTAAATTAAATGAGGTTTATCAGAAAAGTTTCCTGAAGCAAAATGTCCTACTGTTGAACGAACTAAAGGACACGATTTTTGGGGCATATAATCACTACCAATCTCATCATCACTATAAAACCCATTACAAAGTCTAATTGGAACGGCATCTAAAGCGTATATAATCTCACTTGGTATTTGTATACACATCGTTCCAACTTTTAATTTTCCATCATGCAAAGATTTTTGATTACAAAATACATCTTCAAAAAGCTTATAAAAGTAATTCATACTCTCAATTGGATTTTTAAAATCATCTTTTAAAGTATTTATAATTCTAATAGCTTCCATAGCTTTATGACGATTTTGTTTTTGAAGTGGTGATTCTATATCATGTTTAAATTTACTTGTCATTGTTTGCCTTTAAATATTCTATTCCCATTCTTTTTTCAAAGCCCTCTTTTGTGGAAGTGAAAGCTTTTATCTTAAAAATATCAAAATGTAGTACATCATCCTCAGGACACGCAGCTATACATTTTAAACATAAAATACAATCATCCCTCAAAATATTTGTATCAGTTACATTATCAGCTATATCTTTTATTTGCATATCACAAACAGCATAACAATCCCCACATCTTGTACACTTACTTCCATCTTTTTTAAACTGAACTATTGAGATTTTTGAAAAAATATAGTGTAATGCACTCATAGGGCAAAAAAAGCAAAAGAATCTTTTTTTAATAAAACTACCAATAAAGAAAAGTCCTGCAAAAACAACCCCAAGGGTTGTTAGTAAAATTGCTGTTTTACTTGAAAAATCAATTGCCCATTGTGAAAAATCACCACTAAACATTGGTGTAATTATTCTTGCTGGACAAATTTTACAAAAAGCTGCTGACCACTCTGAACCTAAAAGACCAACTCCCATTAGTAAAGGAAAAACCAAAACTATAAATAAAAAGATATATTTTATTTTTGAGAGTTTTTCAAATTGATGTTGTGTATAAGTTGAATATCTTATACCAATAGATTTTCTAAGTTTAGTCATCCAATCTTGTAAAGTCCCAAAAGGACAAACATATCCACACCAAGCTTTATTTAAAAATACAAACCAAAATAAAAAGACTAAAATTCCAGTTATTACAGCTATTGAAGCCCCACCCAATAAAACTTGTGTAGGCATTGAAAGTTGATGCTGTAAAGGAATCAAATAACATGCGCCTGATGTTGTGTCATTATATGGACAAGCAAATATTGGAAGTCTTGAGCCAAGATCTATTGCAAAATAGCCACCATAAATAAAAAGAATAAAAGTTAAAATTTGAATAATATTTCTAAATCTAATCAGATTTACATTATTTACTGTTCTTTTTAATCTACTTAACATATCTAGTCTCTGCAAAGGCTTTTGTTCTATTTTTTCTAAATCTATAAACTATAAAACCACCTATTAGTGAAGTTATTAAAAGAATTATCAGACCATATGAGTATGACTCATAGTCGCTTTTATTTGGATAATAAAAAGCAGGATAAGTTAAAATATACTTTTCATTTTCAACTTCATACTCTAAAGTTAACATTAACTCCTGTTTATATCTTTTGTCAAAATCTTCCCAATTTGGGAAATAGTCTCTAATAAGTGTAATATTTACTAAACCATTGTCATCAGTTTTAAATCTTTTTACCCATCCACTTTGAAGTTTTATTTTTAGTGGTGCATCTTTTAGTGGTTTTCCATTAAATAAAGCTTTGAAACTTAGAGTATCTCCCATACTAAGTCTATAAAAAAAGCTATCTTCATCTTCACTTTTAATTCTAATTAAATCTATTTTTGATACATTTTGATTTAACTCTTTTTTTATATCTTTAGTATAAATATCATCACTTCCATGTTTGCCTTGAAGATGCTCTAGCTTTGCAACTTTATAATATGATTTCTCATCTACTTTTGTTTGCTCAATTGCAAAGATATTATAATATCCATTGCTAGGAGTTTCAAATTTATAAACTTTTTTACCCCTCGAATTCTCTTCAATAATATCTTTTTGATTTTGATTTTTATCAAAGACATAAAAACTAATATTTTTTGTAGGATAAATTGATTTTTTACCTCTGTTTTCATAGGCTAAATAAAGTTTTTTTGTTGGAATAACTTTTTTTGATGATGGTTTACCTCCACCACCATGCATATGTCCACCATAAGATTTTTTCTTTGCAGTTGGATCTGTTAAAGACAAGTAAAACTCTTGTTTTGGATTTATAGAAGCTTTTTTACCCCATGATTTTTTTGGTTTAAAATCTTCCATTGCTTTTTCCATTGCTTTTTGGAAATCAACAACTTCTCCTCCATATTTTTTACTAAAAACAAATGCATCTTTTTTATTTGCAAAGGCATATTTACTAACCATTGACATAGTACCTTTTTGTCTACTTCCAACTACATAAAAAGCACTTTTTGCATCAATAAACTTTAAAGTAGTTACATCAACTACTTTTATATTTTCAAGGGAAAGTTTTTTTATTTTTAAATCTTCAGTTAAACAATGAATAGAACAGTATTGTCTAGGTTTTCCATCTAAAGTTGTACTATGGTTTGTTTTATAAAACATTGGTAAGTTCATACCACAAACAACACCACTTGTTTTATCTTTTCCCTCTTGGATTAAAGTTGCATCTTTAAAGGAAACAGTTTGAAACATTTTTCCAGAAGCATTTCCACCATGAGAATGTCCACCTCTAGCTTTTGCTCCATATTTAGAGAAAATATAACCAGTGTAAATATTAAGACCTATATAAAATAGTATGGCAAAGGAAGCAAAGAAAAACCCAAATAGTTTTCTTACTTTTGTACTATCAATAAGTTTTATTCTTTTGTAAAGGATAATAAAAGCCCAAATTACACCAATCCATTTAAATAGTTTAAAGTAATGTAACCAAGCATCACCTCTTTTAGCTAAGGGTACAACATCAACACTCATTCCAAAAGCTTGTGCAAAACCTTCAACTATTTTTACATAATCTTTTATAAAGAACATCTCTAAAGTATGCCCTAGTGAAGCAAAAATAAAAAGTGGAATAAATGCAATTCCTAATGTTGTAAATATTTGATTGAACTCTTTTTTTAATACTTTAGAAGCTAAAAAAAGTCCTAAAAATGAGAAGAAAACTGTAAATATAACAGCATAAAGGAAAGCAAAACCACCAGCATATTGTGTTAAATCAAAAAAAGCTGCTGTTTTATTCCAAATAAACTCTTCAGCTATATTGCTTCTATTTAAACCATGGGCAAAGCCCATTGATACAGGTATTGAAGCCAAGATTAAAATATATGTCCATATTTCTGCATTCAGAATTTTTAATTTTTTATTTAATTGTTCAGCAGGTTTTGTGAATTTAAAACTTACTGCTTCACAAGAAGTGGCACAATCCATACATAAAGTACAATCATCTGTTTGATTCTTTTTTGCAAAAGTAAAAGGTTTTAAATTATACTCACAAGCATTTGCACACTCAAAAGTTTTACAATCTTTACAATGCTGTGTATAAGTTTCTAATTTAGTAAAAGATAGTTTATCATATGCCCTTGTAAGAGTTCCTATAGGACAAATATATTTGCAATAACTCATATCTTTATAAATATAATATATAATAAAAGAAAGTAGTGTTAGTACTGAAAACATTAGTGCAGTATTAAATGCAGACTTCCAAAAACCATCAAAGGTATAATAAACACCCCACCAACCAATAACTAAAATCAAAATACCAATATATCTATTTTGCATCCATTTTGGCATTGTTTTTTTCAAACCAAACTTTGTGATATATTTTCCTAAAAATCCATGGGGACAAATACCACAAAAAATTCTCCCAAAAGTAGATAAAGTTACAACCATAAATAAAGCCCAAAATATTCCCCAGAAAACTGCTCCTGTAAAAATATTATCACGACCAGGATTTACAAATCCATAATAAATTGCATAAAAAAATAAAGCTGTAACTGCTATTCTTAAAGCTAATAAAAACTTTTTGTTTTTAAATAAAAAGCCTAAAATAGAGTTTTTAAAGATATCGTTGTTATCTCTTTTAACAAAATCAATCATTAAATTTTTTCCTTATAAATTAACTTTTCCAAGTAAAATCAAACAACCCACTAAAAATAAAAAAGCAATAGAGCTTAACTCTATGATTTTTGAATATTTTTTAAAGGCTTCAATTAAACCACTAACAATATTTGATACTAAAAGTGTGTAAAATACATAGGGTGTAATTACTGCACCAAATCCAAAGAAAAGACCATAAAGAAAGCCTTCACTTAAAGTTGTAGTATTAGCAGAAAATGAAATTAGTGTTAAAACTGGAACACATGGATTTAGTGAAATCAAAAGACCCATTGTAAAAATTGCAAATGACCCTTTTGTTTTAACTTTTACATTTGATGAACCACATGAACTATTTTTATTAAAAATTTTGTAAAAAAGATAAAGACTCATAGATATTGTAAAAAGACCTAAAAGTATTTGAAATGTTTGCGTATCTTTGATAATATTTTTTGTAAAAATAGCACTATATGAAGCAATCATAGAGATGAAAATATAACTTGTAACTCTACCTAAAGAAAAAGGGATAACCACTTTATTAGCACTTGCGATAGAACCAGAATTTGTAACTAAAAGTGGTGTTAAAAATGGCATACATGAAAACATGCATGCCGTTGATCCATAGGATATTCCAAGAATAAAAAGAGAAAATAAAGTTATAATTTCCATCAATATTTACTAAAATTTATATCTTAAACCTGCATAGAATGCTCTTGGATGAGCTACTCTAATTGTTGCATCAGTCATATCACTTCCATAAGATACATTTACAAATTGATAGTAGTTTTTATCTAATAAATTTGTAATCTTTCCAAAAACTTCTAAAGAATCTGTAATCTTATAATTACCTCTTAAATTTATAACTGCATAACCTGGTTGTTTATATAAGTTTGCTTCATCTGCGTAATAACTACTTTTAGCCACTACTTCTGGAGATAAAACAAATTTTTGATTAACATTCCAATCAAGACCAAAATTTAATGTATGTCTTGATGTTCTAGGAACATAATTTCCATCTAGTTCAATTTCAGGATTACCATCATTTGGATTAACAGAATAATCTATTAATTTAGCATCTAAAAAGGTATATGCTAAATTGTAAGAAAAGCTATCATTGATTTTACTATTTATTGCAAGTTCAATTCCTCTACTTCTCATGTCACCTACATTATCAACGGCTAAATATTCATCATCATCTGTAGACCAAATATAACTACCTGCTTTTTTACCAATATAATCAATTCTATCTAACTGATAAGCTGATAAATCATAGTTGATATTTTTAAATGTTCCTTTTATTCCAACTTCAAAATTTTGTGTTTTTTCTGGATCTAATTCAGTTGGAATATCTAAAGCAGGATTTGATTGTAAAAGACTTAAATTTCCACTAATCTGACCTGCAGTTGGAGCTCTAAAACCTGTTGAGTAACTAGTATATAAATAGTTGTTTTCATCTAACTCATAATTTAAACCCAATTTAAATGAGCTATTATTATAGCTTGGATCAACATTTAATGAACTATCCATGTTATTTTTATAATCATATGAGATATAATCATATCTATAGTTTCCTACTATATTTAATTTAGGTGTGATTTTATATTGCAATTCCAAATATATTGCAGAAATATTTTCATCTGTATTATTATCAGATAATAGTGTTCCAGCTGTTGTAATACCAGTCCATGGTGAACCATATGTTACCCTTTGAACTGATTCATTGTCTTGTGAATTTTTTTCTAAATTTACACCAATCATAGCGGCTATATTTCCAAAAGATTTTCTATATTCTGATTTAAATGTATTTTGAATCCATTTTTCATCATTATTTTTTAAATGGAAAGTATCCGTACTATCTCTAGATGATCTACTTGTTGTATCATCTTGATATCTAGAAATAACTGCCATAAAATTTGAAGTATCATCAATATCATTTGAGTAAGTTAAAAATGTTTTTATTAAAGAGGTATCATAAAACCCTGCATAAGAGACTTCATTGACACTTTTAGGATCGTTTATAACTGCATCAATTCCATGAACACTAGTTCCATCACCAGATTTTCTTTTTGTGTAATCAAGCCCAAATGTTAAATCACTATTATCATTTAAGTAATATTGATATTTACCATTAATTGATTTATGATTTAAATATGCATCATGCCAATAACCATCTGTATCTCTATAAGAAGCTTGTAATTGTAATGAACTGTTATCAAAACTTTGATTTGTACCAAGTAAAGCTCTTTTAAATCCAAAACTACCAACTTCAGTTTCAAATTTTGAAGTACTAATACCTTTTGGTCTTTTTGTTGTAATTACTAAAGCACCACCAATTGCATCATTTCCATACAAATATGAAGCACTTCCCTTTATAACTTTAATTGATTCAATATTGTCTAAATCTAGATTAATTTTTCCAGTAGTTTCTTGAACTGGTACACCATCAATAACTATAGCCACACCAGGTCTTTCACCCATGTACATTTGATTATCAATACCTCTAATGTGGATTTTCACTCTATCATTTCCAACATTTGAAGCTGTGATTCCAGGAATAGTATTTAAAATATCTTCTACATTTGTAGGGTCCATTTTTTCTATTTCTTCATTATCTATAATAAAAGTGTTTGAAGTACTATTTAATTTTTCTTCATATTTATCATCAATAGTTGATGAAACAACATTTATTGATTCTAATTCAACTGCATTCAAACTATTAACCAATATTAAGGATGTTACTAAACTTATAGATTTTTTTATTTTAGGCATTTCTTCTCCATACTTTAATTACCACTTTAAAATATGAAAGAATATTTCAGTATAATAGAAGTGGTGTTAATTCACTATCTTCCATCTATCTAGGTCGCCAAACTTTGTTTAGATGGGAGATTTAATGTTGTAATATTAATTACAATTTGTTAATTAAGTGTTAATATTTTGAGAAGTCTTAGATTTTTTTTAAATATTTGAGTTAATTATTAGTTTATGATATTTTTAAAATTTAAAATAAATTTATTTCCCTTGGCAGATGGTTCAATTTTTATGGCAATTTTATTTTTATCACAAAACTCTTTTACCATAGAAAGTCCTAGTCCAAAACCATTCTTTGAAGAGTCTTCTTGAAAAAACTTATCAAAGATAATAAATAAGTTTTTTGTATCAATCTCTTTTCCAGTATTATAAATAGATAAAATATTATTGTTATATGTGATTTTTATTAAACCATTTTCTTCTAAATTATATTTTAAAGCATTCGAAATAAGATTATCAAGCATTTTAGAAAAACCATTTAAATCAGTTTTCAATTGACAATCTTCAATATTTACTTCTATTTTTATATCTTTTTTTAAATCTTCAAATTTATCTAAACTATTAAAAGTAACATCTTTTAAATTAAATACAGAAACATCAACTTTATCAATCTCTTTTTTTATCTGATATTCCATATCCTCATAAAGTCTTAATAATTCATTTGAGGCTTTTTTTATTCGACTTAGTCTTTTTAATGCCTTTTCATCTGTAATCTTTTTTTCTAACATTTGAGTATTTAAATTAATTGTAGAAACAGGAATATTTAATTCATGTAAGGTCTCTTTTACAGTTTTTTGTAGATTTTCATCACTTTTGAAAAGTGGTTCAAAGATAGATTTACTTAATAAAAGATATAAACCTAAACCAAAAAATAAAACTGTTAAAGTAATAAACATAAATGTTTCTTGATTAAAACCAATAAATGAATTTAAATAAAAATTTAAAAGTAATGATAATAATAAAACAAATAAAACAATTATTGAATTAGTGATTAAAAAGTTTCTTTTTTTATAATTCAATTTTATACCCAATACCTTTTATATTTTTGATTGAATCTTTTCCAAGAAGTTTTTTAAGGTTATTAATATAAACTCTAATTGAACCTTCACTATAACCTTCAGAACAGCCCCAAAGCCTATCAATAATCATCTCTTTAGTTATAATCTTTTCTTTTTTTTCTAAAAATAGTTCAAGTAAATCAATAACCTTAGCTGCAAGATTTATATCTGTACCATTTGACAAAACCCTTCTATTCATCGGGTCAAAAGTTAAATATTCTGTTAATTTAATATCTTCAAAGGATTTTCCACTTCTTTTTAATAAAGATTGAATTCTAAGTAGAAGTTCATCAAGATCAATAGGTTTTTTTAAATAATCATCACAACCAGTTAAAAATCCTTGGGTTAATTTTTCTTTATCTTTATATGAAGTTAGATAAATAGCAGGGGTATTATCTCCAGAGTTTCTTAACTCTTTTAAGAGACTAATTCCATCAATAAGGGGAACATTAATATCAAAAAGGTATAAATCAAAATTATTCTCATATGTAATACTTAAAACCTCTTCACCATTTGATGCAGTTTTTATTTCAAAACCTTCATCTTCTAGGAAATCTTCAAGTGTTTCAAGGAATAATTCATCATCTTCTAAAACAAGTATTTTATGCAAGGAAGCTCCAAAAAATATTTATTTTATTATATTGTTACTAAGTTAAAATATTATTAATTTATGATTTAAGTTAATTTTTTACTTTATTTATTTATCATTATTTCTTAAAGTAATAAAATATAGGCAAAGAGATGATAAAAAGAATTTTTATATTATGTGTATTAATAATCACTGCATTTTATGTTATATCCGAAGATAATATAAAAACAATTTTAGCAGGTATTGCAATTTTCCTAATTGGGATGCACTTTATGGAGGATGGTTTTAAACTTTTTTCAGGGGGAACCCTAGAAAATGTTTTAAAAAAATTCACTTCAAGTTCATTTAAATCTGTATTAACAGGTTTTATTACAACATCAATTGTACAAAGCTCTTCTTTGATATCTGTAATTGTAATATCTTTTTTGTCTGTTGAATTAATTTCCCTTACAAAAGCAATTGCAATAGTTTTTGGTGCAAATTTAGGAAGTACAACAACTGCATGGATTGTTTCAGCATTTGGATTAAAGTTGAAAATTTCACTATATGCTATGCCAATGATTATATTTGGTGTAATTTTTAGATTTTCTAAATCCTCTACATATGTTGGATTAGGAAATATTTTATTAGGTTTAGGTTTTATTTTTTTAGGAATCTCTTACATGAAAGAGGGATTTGACACATTAAGTGCTTCTATTGATTTGGCAAAATATTCTGTTGGTGGATATTTAGGAATTTTTATTTATATTTTAATTGGAGCTGTTTCAACTGTAATTATTCAATCTAGTAGTGCAACAATGGCAATTATAATTACAGCACTTGCAGGGGGAAATATCCTCTATATCGATGCCCTTGCCCTTGCAATAGGTGCAAATATAGGTACAACAGTTACAGCTATTCTTGGCTCATTAACCTCTAATCAAAATGGTAAACGTCTTGCATTTGGGCATTTTATATTTAATATTTCAACAGGATTAATTGCAGTTGCATTAATATATATTTTAAAAGATTTAGTAGACTTTTTATCCCTTTATATAGGGATAGAAGAAAAAAATTATTCTATGAAACTTGCATTATTTCATACAATATTCAACCTTTTAGGGATAATAGTTCTTTACCCATTTATACAAATAATTGTAAATCTTTCGAAAAAATTTATTAGTGATGAAAAATATAAAAAACCTTCAAAACCAATCTATCTTGATAAAGCTAATATTAAAATACCATATAATGCAATGGTTTCAATTCAAAAAGAGCTACATCATCTATATGATAATGCTCAAAAAGCTATACTTCATGCAATATCTATCCATTCAACTGAATTAAAAACAAAAGAAGACCTTGATAGAATTATAAACGCAGAAGTTAAAAAAATTGATACTGATTTAGATTCATTTTACCAAAATAATTTAAAGCTTCTTTATAGTGAGATTATTGAATTTGCATTACTTTCTCAACAAAATATGAATAAAGAACAAAATGAGTATGTAGCCCAATTGAAACTTGCTTCAAATATAATTGTAAAAATTTTAAAAGATACAAGAGATATACAAAAAAATATGAATTTTTATTTAAATAGTAAAAATGAGTACATAAAAAAAGAATATCTTGAAATAAAAAGGGAATTAGCTAGTACAATCCTTTTAGTTAATACAGTAAAAGATCCAACAATAAATGAATTGGATACATCTATTATGATTCAAGAGCAAAAAGATATAACTGAAACTTTTAATACATCAATAAACAATCATATAGATGAACTAATTAGAAATGAAAAAATTACATCAAAAATGGCAACTTCGTTGATAAATGATTCAACAACAACTTATAATATTTGTACAAACCTACTAAGAATTGCAAATATTATATTTATTAGAGATGAAAGTTTAAGAAAGTTAGGGGAGATAGAAAATGAAAATTAAAGAGTTATTTGAAAACTTTGAAAATGTTTTTTCTTGGAATAAAAGTGAAATAAAAGAGAATAAAACTGAAATTGATGACTTAATGAAAAATCTTACACAAAAAAGAAAAAAACTAGAGAAAAAGATTAAAAAAGAAGAAAATCTAGAAGAAAAAGTTGACTTAAATAAAAAATTAAAAGCAATAAAAAAATTAATAAAAAAAGCAAAAAAGAGTTTATACTAATATTTAGTTAAACTCTTTAAAGTTTTGTCTTAATGCCTCATATGCAACAATTGATACAGAATTTGCAATATTTAAACTTCTAGCATCATTTGTCATAGGAATAGTAATGCATCCTTGCTTATTTTTATTCATAATAGATTCAGGTAACCCTGCATCTTCCCTCCCAAAATAAAAATAGTCACCTTTTTTATATTCCATATCAAAATAAACTTGTTTTGTTTTTGTAGTTGCAAAGAAATGTCTATCACTTAAAGGATTTTTTGACCAAAAATCATCAATGTTTTCATATTCTCTAACATCTAAATCAAACCAATAATCAAGCCCTGCTCTTCTAACCTCTTTTTCTGTAATCTCACCAAAACCATATGGTTTAATTAAATGAAGTGTACAATCAAGAGCAAATGCTAATCTTCCTATTGTCCCAACATTTCCTGGAATTCTTGGTTCATGAAGTACTAAATTAAACATTATAAGACTACCGTTTTATTTCCATAAACAAATACTTTGTCTTCTAAAAGAAGTTGTAAAGCATTTGATAATACAACTTTTTCTACGTTTCTTCCAGCTCTTCTCATATCTTGCCAAGAGTATGTATGGTCAACTCTTACTACATCTTGAGATATAATCGGACCTTCATCCAAATCATCAGTTACATAGTGTGCAGTTGCTCCAATAATCTTAACACCTCTATGGTGTGCTTGTTTATATGGATTTGCACCAATAAATGCAGGTAAGAAAGAGTGGTGAATATTTAAAACTTTTCTAGGGTAAGTTTCAACAAATTTTGGAGTTAAAATTCTCATATATTTAGCTAAAACTATTAACTCAGGATTATATTCATTGATTTTTTCAATTACTAAATTTTCATGGTCTTCTCGTTCCATATTTTCTGCACTTATACAGTGAAATGGAATATTAAATTTTTCAACTAAATCTTGTAAATAATCATGATTAGCAATAACAGCTTGAATATTTGCATCAAGTTCACCATCAATATATCTGATTAATAAATCACCTAAAACATGTGATTCTTTTGTAGCTAAAATTACAATATTTTTCTTTGATTTTTTGTTTAGTTTAATTGTTGATTCTTTTGGTAAAACCTCAGTTAACTCTTTAAGTAAAATATTTTCATTTAAATCACCAGAGATAACAGTTCTCATAAAAAACTTGTTTGTTTCTTTATCAACATATTCAGCATTTTGTTCAATATTTAAATTGTTTGCAAAAAGAACTTTTGAGACATTGTAAACAAGTCCTTTTGCATCAAAAGTATCAATTAAAAGTATATATTCTTTCATAGTATTATTCCATCCTAAAATTAAGAATGGAATAATACCAAAATAAAGATTTAAATCATTTTAGATAGTTGTTCTCTATACGCCTCATGGTCATAATTTTTCTCTCTAGCAACACCAGATTCAACTGCAGCTTTTGCCACAGCACTTGAAATTTCAACAATAAGTCTTTTATCAAACGGTTTTGGAATAATATACTCTTTTGAATAAGTAATATGATCACCAAAAATAGCTTTGATATCATCTGTAACTGGTTTTTTAGCTAAATCTGCAATTGCATATGCAGCAGCTTTTTTCATTGCCATGTTTATTTTTTTAGCTTTTACGTCTAGTGCTCCTCTAAAAATAAAAGGAAATCCAATTACATTATTTACTTGGTTATTAAAATCACTTCTTCCTGTACCAACTAAAGCTTTATCTCTAATTGCTAAAATCTCATCAGGAAATAATTCTGGAGTTGGGTTAGCCAATGTAAATACGATTGGTTCATCTGCCATAACAGCAATATGTTCTTGTGTAAAAGTTCCAGGTCTAGATAATCCTAGAACCATGTCTGCTTCCCTAAACGCATCCATTTTTGTCATTGGTTCTTTTACTGAAAACTCTTTTTTAAATTTATTTAAATCATCTCTGCCATCGTGACAAACACCTTTTGAATCTATCATAATAATGTTTTTAATTCCAATAGCTTTGTACATTCTTGAACAAGAAATCGCTGCTGCACCTGCTCCAACAACAACAACTTTTAATTCTTCAAGTTTTTTTCCTAAAATATCACAAGCATTAATTACACCAGCAGATGTAATAATAGCTGTTCCATGTTGATCATCATGCATAACTGGTATATCAAGCTCTTCAATTAATCTTTTTTCAATTTCAAAACACTCAGGTGATTTTATATCTTCTAAGTTAATTCCACCAAATGTTGGTGCGATAGCTTTACATACATCAATAAATTTTTCTGGATTTTCTTCATCAACTTCAATATCAAAAGAATCAATTGCTGAAAACTTCTTAAATAATACTGACTTCCCTTCCATAACTGGCTTAGCAGCTAATGCTCCAATATTACCAAGTCCTAATACAGCTGTACCATTTGTAATTACTGCAACAAGATTTCTTTTTGCAGTATATTTATATGCATTTTCTGGATTTTCTTCAATCTCTAAGCATGGGAATGCAACACCTGGAGTATAAGCTTTTGATAAATCTTCTTGAGTTTTTAATTCAGTTGTTGTTTCAATAGCTAATTTTCCAGCTCTTGGGTATTGGTGATACTCCAACGCCTCTTCTCTAGTAACAGGTTGTTTACTCATTTTTTATCCTCTCTCTTTGTTTAGGGGTTACCAAATTGTAACTCATTAAAACTTACAAAAAAGAAGAAAATCATAATTTAAGCTTATGAACTTTAATATTTCTTTAAGAGACATAATATTTACATGAAATATACATAATTTTTACATAAGTGCCTATTTTGTGACAATTCCAGCAAATCTACCACATTTATTATCTACTCTATATGAGAAATATGGCTCATTTGAGCACTTCGTACAAGTATTAGATATAGTTATATTACTAATATTTAAGCTCTTTAATAAGCTTAAATTTATCCCTTGAAGGTCAATAAATCTTCCATTTACAAACCCTTTACCAAAACTTTTTTCAACAATGGTAACCATTTCATCACTTACTTCATAACAACATTTTTGTATTGATGGACCCATATGCACTTCAATATCAGTATAGTTACAATTAAACTCATTAACCATTTTTTTAGCTGTAAGTTCAGAAATCTTTAAAAAAGTAGAATTTCTACCTGCATGAACTGCAGCTATAACACCTTTTTTTCTATCAATAAATATAATTGGAATGCAATCTGCTACCATAACCATCAAAACAACATCTTTATCATTTGTAATTATCCCATCACAATTATCGATTATATTGGGGGAAGAAGAATCAACAATTTTGATATTGTTACCATGAACTTGATTCATAGAGATTAATTTTTTATTTTCCAAATTATATTTTTTTAAAAGTTTTTTTCTATTTTTATCAACATTGTCCTTAGTATCTGGAACATGGAAAGCAAGATTTCCATCATCAATATTTGTAAAAGTAAAGAATATTTTATCCATATAAAATCCAATTAATTTTTATAGTTATTGTACTTATTATAATTTAATTTACTCTTATTGTTTTTTTGATAAAATCGCCACACTTAAAGGATTATAATGATAAATAAATTTGCAATTTTTGGAAACCCAGTAGCACATTCTAAATCACCACAAATGCACAATGCAGGATTTAAAAAACTAAATTTTGATGGTGAGTATGTAAAACATTTGATAGAAGATCCAAATACTCTTAAAAATACTTTTTTACAAAAAAGATATTTAGGTGCGAATATCACTGTTCCTCACAAAGAGGTAGCTTTTAATGAAGCCGATGAAGTTAGGGGCATTGCAAATAAGATTAAAGCTGTAAATACTTATATATATGAAAATGATAAGATTGTTGCATATAATACTGATGCTCCTGGTTTTTTAAAGGCGATTGAATCTTTTGGAGTTATTAAAAATGTACTTTTGTTAGGTGCAGGTGGTACAGCTAAAGCAATTGCTCTAGCCTTGCAAGAAAGTAATATCAATGTAACTGTTTTAAATAGAAGTGAAGGAAAATTAGATTTTTTCAAAAATGAAGGCATTAAATGTTCTACTTGGGATAGTTTTGAAACTTGTGATTTTGATTTAGTAGTAAACTCTACAAGTGCAGGACTAAAAGATGAATATTTACCAGCTCCTAAAGAGATTTTAGATGAAGTTTTAGAAAAAGCCTCATTTGCTTTTGATTGTGTTTATGGGAAAATAACACCATTTTTAGCACTTGCTAAAGATAAAAATTGTGAAGTTAAAGATGGTGAAGACATGCTTTTATATCAAGGTGTTTTAGCATTTGAATATTTCACTAAACAAAAAGCAACTCAAGAGATTATAGAAACTATGAGAAAAGCACTAAAAGAATAAAAGGAAGAATATTGAAAAGAAATAATCATATAAAAAAAATATCAAATTATACTATAGTTGGTGGTCTTGGAGCAATTTTAATTGCAGGATTAACAGGATGTGAAGATAAATCTGCAAACAATCAAAACCAAGCTCAAAACAACGCTTTTACAAGTGCTTCTCAAAAACAAGAAGCTTTTGTAATCATTGAAAAACTTCAAGGTGGGGGATACACTATTGCAGATGAATTCCCAGCTTCTAAAACTACAATTGTTTTAAGAGAATTAGATGGAAGTGAAAGAATTCTTTCTCAAGCAGAGATTGATGCTTTAATTAAAGAAGAAGCAGTAAAAATTGATAATGGGACATCGGGTTTAACAAATCCAGAAATGTCAAGTGGAATGGGGCTTGGTGGAGTTTTATTATCTTCTATTGCAGGGGCTATGCTTGGTTCTTGGATTGGAAATAAGCTGTTTAACAATCAAAATTATCAAAATCAAAGAAAAGCTCAATATAAATCACCTCAAACATATAGTAGATCACAAAGTTCATTTACTAAAGCAGCTAAAACTTCTACATCAAGTACTAGTAGTAAAAAAAGTGGATTTTTTGGGAGTAAATCAGGAACATCAAAATCTACTTCATTATTTGGAAAAAGTTCAGGATTTGGTGGATAAAAAAAATGAATTTAGAAAAACTTCAACCTTTAACAGACGAATATCTAGAATCAATAGGTTTTGTTTGGCATACTGATGAGGATGACTCTTCATATGTAGCAGATGAAATTGTACAAATTACTGAAGATGAAGCAAATGCATTTTATGAAGCTACAAATGAGCTTTATGATATGTTTTGTGAAGCGGGTGAATATGTAATAGAAAACAATTTGTTTCATGATATAAATATCCCTTTTAATCTTGTTGAGTTAATAAAAGAATCATGGGAAAATGATGTTCATTGGCATCTATATTCAAGATTTGATTTAGCTGGTGGTATTGATGGTAAACCTATAAAATTAATTGAATTTAACGCTGATACACCAACATCATTATTTGAAACAGCTATAATTCAATGGGCACTTCTAAAGAAAAATGGACTTGATGATGCAAGTCAATTTAATAATCTTGCGGAGGCATTAAAAGAGAATTTTAAAAGAATTATTACTTTAGATTCGGATATAGAAAAGTTTGAAGAATATTATTCAAAACTTGGATGGAAAATATTATTCTCATCAATCTCTAGCTCGAGTGAAGATATAAATACAACTAAACTTCTTCAGCATCTAGCAAGTGAAGCTGGTTTTAATACAGACTTTGAATATATTGAAAATGTTCAATTTAATGATGAAGGTATTTACAAAGAAGATGAACTTTTTGAGTTTTGGTTTAAGCTTATTCCTTGGGAAGATATTGCCATTGAGGAGAGTGAACTTGCATTAATGTTAACAGAAATTGTAAAAGAAAAAAAAGCTATTATTTTTAATCCTGCTTACACTTTGATGTTTCAATCAAAAGGTTTCATGAAAATACTTTGGGATTTATATCCAAATCACCCTCTTCTTTTAGAAACTTCTTTTGAACCATTAAAAGGGAAAAAACAAGTAGAAAAAAGATGTTTTGGAAGAGAAGGAGCAAATACAAAAATCATAAATGCTGATGGTTCAATTGATTGTGAAACACATGGTGAATATGAAGGGCATAAAGCAATTTTCCAAGAATATGTAGAACTTCCAACTGATGAAAATGGAAACTCTTACCAAGCTGGTGTATTTTACGCTTATGAAGCATCAGCTTTAGGATTTAGAAGAGGCGAAAAAATTTTAAATAATATGTCAAAATTTGTAGGTCATATAATAAGATAGGTTTAAAAACTTATCTTATTGAATGGTGTATTTTTTTCTCTTCATACATTCTTAAATCTGCTATTGATATTAACTTTTCAATATCTTTCCCATCTTCAGGGAAAAGTGAGATACCAATACTACATTTTACAAAAAAACTCTCATTTTTAAATTCTATTCTTTTTGA
This sequence comes from Arcobacter arenosus, assembly GCF_005771535.1. Classification (NCBI taxonomy): domain Bacteria; kingdom Pseudomonadati; phylum Campylobacterota; class Epsilonproteobacteria; order Campylobacterales; family Arcobacteraceae; genus Arcobacter; species Arcobacter arenosus. The sequence goes on along the minus strand of NZ_VANU01000006.1, from coordinate 124,954 downwards.
AATTAATTGTTTTATCTCTTTTTTTATTGTCTCATGAACTTGTTCTTCATTTTGAGAGATAGTAAAGATTAAAAACTCATCTCCTCCAAATCGACTTATTACATCAGATGCTCTAAAGTTTTCTTTTAATCTATTTGCAATAACCTTTAAAACTTCATCACCTGCATCATGACCATAATTATCATTTATATTTTTAAAATCATCCAAATCAATAAAATATAATACTGCTTCCTTACATTCTCTTTTACATAATTCAAGTAGTTTTTTTGATTGTTCAAAGAACATTCTTCTATTATAAAGCTTTGTTAAGGTGTCAAAATCCGCATTTCTTTGTAAACCCTCTTCTAGTTTTTTTCTTTTTGTTATGTCCCTACATATTGCAAAAACACCAATTATATTTCCATCTTTATCAAAAATTGGTCTTTTTGAAGTACTTACATAACCTATTTTCCCATTTTTTAAGTAAGGTTCTTCTCTTTCAGTAAGATGTTTTCCCTCTTCTAAAACTTTCTTTTCCTCTTCATAATATATTTTTGCAAACTCTTCTGGAAATATTTCAAAATCAGTTTTTCCTACTAATTGTGAACCTTTTTCAAAACCACAATTTTTTGCAATGGTATCACTAGCATATAAAAATTTATGTTCTTTATCTTTTATAAAAATATAATCGGGAGTAGTCTTAAGTAAATAAAAAAATAGAGACTCTATTTCTTTTAATTTTTCTATGTTATTAAAGGATTGATCATCAAAAAACTTCATAGTAATTTCCTTCTGTACTAAAACTAGTACTTATATAAAATTATAACATATAATAATTAATATATTAAATTTTATTTATTTTTATATACTTGTTTATTAAAGAAAGTTTATCTTTAGAAATAATCTCTAAATCAAGTTTTGCAAGGTAGATATTATCAAAAACAAAGTTTTGTAGCTTTACATAATCTTTTTCAGTTGTAATAAAGCTATAATCTTTGTACTTTAATTTTATATCATTAATTTCATTTTCTGTAAAGTTATGATGATCTTCAAAAGCAACCATTTTTGTGTTTTTAGGTAGAAACTCTAAAACTCTTTTTGGTTTAGAAATTGCAGTAAGTAAAATAAGCTTTTGGGGTAATATATCTACTTTAGTTTCATCTTTATAAATAGTAACAATTCTTTTAAAATCAACATCCTCTTGAAGTTCAAGATTAGCTAATGAGTAAGCCATTTTAGGTTCTCTATAACCACCACTTGGAAGACATAAAAGATTTGTTGGTTCAATATTTGGTCTTATTAAAATATCAAACTTTTTAATATCATATTTTGAAAAACCATCATCTAAAAATATCAACTTACAATTTAATTCTTTTGCCTTTAAAATAGCTTTTTTTCTATCTTCACTAACAATTATTGTAGCCTTTGGCAATGACTTTGCTAAAAGCATTGCTTCATCTCCACTTGTATTAATATCAGTTAATATTTTTCCATTTTTTGAAACTACAAATAAGCCCCTTGATTTTCTTCCATATCCTCTTAAAATAACTGCTACATCTTCATAATTTTTAGTAAGCTTTATTGTTAATGGAGTTTTTCCACTTCCACCAACAATAATATTTCCAATAGAAATAATTGGTATTTTAAAATCAATGGGGGTTGACTTTGCTCTCTTAAAAGCAATAATTAACATATAAACTAAAGTAAAGGGGACTAAAAGTATTGATATAAGTCTTTGAAAAAGGTTTGGGAAGAAGAGATACTCTTCTACCCATAAAAAAAGCTTTTGCTTCAAATATTTATACCCATTCAGAAGCTATTTCTATAATTTGGTCACAAATATAATTTACATCTTCATCTGTCATACCAGGATACATTGGAATCGACAAAATTTGTTGATATGATGTTAAAGCTGAACTAAATGTTGTAATTTTAATAGAATATTTGTTTTTATAATATGTCAATAGGTGTAATGGAATATAGTTAAGTCCTGTTGATACACCTCTTTCTTTTAACGCTCTTGCAAAGGCATCTCTATTTCTTGAAATTTTAATGATAAATTGAGTGAAGATATGCTCATCTTTATGAGGTGGAATTGTAACGTGTCTAATACCACTTAATCTCTCTTTATAGATTTTTGCAATCTCTTTTCTTCTTTTAATAAATTTATTAGTTTTTTTCAATTGAGCTAAAGAAAATGCAGCATCTAACTCAGACATATCATATTTGTGTCCAATATCAACAACATCATAAATATAATCTAAGTTTCCAAAATCATCATATGTAGTTGTAATTGCGTGAGTTCTTAATAGTTTTGCTCTTTCAGCAATCTCTTCGTTATTTGTAACAATAACCCCTGCTCTACTCACTGAATATTTACCATTAGATGGGTTTGTTGAGAAGATTGTCATATCTGCTCTTAAACTTCCAACAGTTTCATCATTATAAGTTACACCTAAAGCTGATGTAGCATCTTCAATTAAAATAATCCCATATTTTTCAGCAATATCATAAAGTCTATCTAAATCAGGAGTTTGTCCAGCAACAAAAGTGATAATTGCTCCCCTTAATTTTTTTGATTTATTCTCTTCTAATGCTTTTTCAAATTTATTTAAATCAATATTCATATCCTCTGGATTTATATCAATAAAAATTGGTTCTGCATCAAAGTGTCTTACAACCTCAGGAACATTAACAAAAGAGTTAACTGACATTAAAATTTTGTCACCCCTTTTTAATTTTATTGCACTTAATGCAAGATGGATTGCTCCCGTTGCATTACAAGTTGCAATTGCATGTTTTGCTCCAACAAAGTTTGCTATATTTTCTTCAAATTCTATAACTTTGTTTTCATCTCTATTCATTTCAAGAACATCTTTTAGTTGTCCTAATTCTTCATCCCCCAATGATGTTTGATAAAAAGGTATTTCTTTCATTCTTTGCTCCATTTAGTTTTTGCTAGGCTTAAATATTTTTCTTCGCCTTCTTTAAAAATAATTTATTGTAAAGCACACAGTTGTCTAACAATGTATTTATTTCTTCTTCCTAGTCGCGCTAATAATTTTATTATAAATTAATTTTCCTTTGTTTTTTCATAAATCTCATCTAAAAAATCAAAAGTACTTTCTCTTATTTGGCTTTTTTTTAAAATTAAGTCATCTTTTATCGCTTCTAATTCATATTCTTGAAAATACTCTAAAAAATTTGGATTAATATCAATTATATCATTTTCATCAGTTCCAATTAACTTTTTTATCTCTTCTATTAGTTTTTGTTTTTCCATTTTAACCTACAAATTTGTTTAGTATTTGAGTTAAATACAGTTCCATTTTTTCAGAACCTATATCTTTTTCTTCACTTTGACAACATTTACAACAAGTACCAGCATCAGTAAGTTCACCAATTTTTTCTATTGTTAAAGCGTCTCTTTCTTTTATTGCATAAATAATTTCACCCAAAGTAACATGTTTGCATTTACATACTTCATATGAATGATGAAATTTTCTAGCCATGTAAAACCTCTTTCAAAATATCCTTACAATATATTTTCTTCTTTATTTTTCCAAAATCACCTTCAGGGAAAATACAATGTCTACAATCAGTACCAGCCGTTGTTATATCTTGAATGTCACCTAAAGTTTTTGCATCTTTTTTTAATATTGCATTTTTTATTGTTTCTAAAGAAACCTTTCTGCAATTACAAACTTCATACTTTTCATCAAACTTTTCAAGCAATTATATTTTTCTCTCTTTCTTTATTAATTCGTAAGCTTCGTTAATCTCTTGAAGTTTTTTTGTGGCTTGGTCAATAATATCTTGCCCTGCACCACTTCCTGAAACAATATCTGGATGATGTTTTTTTACAAGAGTTCTATAATTTTTCTTAAGTGTTGCATTATCATCATTAACATTTGATTCTAAAACTTCATATGCTTTTTCTAAAGATAAAGCTTGATTTGCCTTTTGGTTTGCATAAAAAGTTTTAAATTTGTTAACAAGGTTTTCAAAATCCTCTTTTTTGATTTTTAAAGCATTTGAAATATCTTCACAAATCATCAATTCCGTTTCAGAAAACTCTTTATCAATAAAAGCAATATTTAGAAGATATTCTATAATTCCCACTCTTTTTTCGTAGTGATTTTTTGTTATCTTATAAAGTTTTTCAGTAATTTCTATTGTATTTTCAAAACTTTCTTTCTCTTTTTTATAAATATCTTTTAGTTTTTCCCTGATTTCATTTTGATTTTCAAAATGTCTTGAGATATCAGAAAAAGTGTGTTTTAACATCTCAGCTTCTAACTCACAAACTTGTCCATCAGCTTTTGCAACCTTTGCCATTAAAGCAACAAGAAGTCCTGCTTCATGATTTAATAAATCTCCATCAAATCTCTCTTTTATATCAAGTTTAATATTTTCGAATTTTTCAGTTTTATAGCCCCTAGCAATAAAATACAAAATAATTCCAATAACAAGTAAAACTATAATTTTCATTTTTATCCTTTATTTATAATACTCATAAAATTTGGCAAATTTTAACAAAAAACAATTAAATTTTGGATTGGATTATCTTTTCTGTTATTTAAGTCTATTTTGCCTAAAATATAATCAAAAATAATATAATACAATATATTTTAAATAGGTTTCATAAATGGTTCAATCAAAAAAAATAAAAAAACTTAGAATATTATTTATACTTTTGTTTTTAATTTTTTTAATCTTCTCTTTTTTAATCACAGATTATATAAAAACAAAATATACAACAACTAAACTAAATAATAAAAGTGATTCATATTTAAAAATTTATAATACTGTTTACAACCAATATAAAGAGATGTCAGAAGTTTTTCTAAGTGGTGTAATAACAATGAATCAATTAGATGAAAAACTATTAATCTATCAAGATAGTACAGAAAATGTACAAAAATCAATTAGAGATAACTTATATAGTAATATACAAAAAAGATATGAAACATTAAAAGAAAAACATATTACAAGTATAAATATAATTTTACCTGATAACACTTTTTTACTAGTAATGAAAAATCCCAAAAAATATAATTTTCAAGCAAGTAAATTAAGAACAGATATAACATATGTAAATAAAACAAAAAAACCTTTTGATAGTTTTAATATAGGGAAAGGTGGGAGTGGATTTAGATTTTTACATCCAATTTTTAACAAAGAAAAATATGTTGGATTAATCTGCTTTACCTTTGATGCCTCAGCGATAACCTCTAGTATAATGAAACAATATTATGTTTTAAGTAATTTTTATTTTAAAAAGGATTATTTTACAGATGATTTTTTATCTAAATCAAAAATATATAAGCCATCACCTCATAAAGGATATTTACATAATACAAAAGTTCTAAATGAATTAAAAAAAGCAACAAGAAAAGATATAGAGCAACTTATCCCTTCAAATATTATTCGTGAAAAAACCTATGAAAATTTTTCTTCTTTAAACGTTGAAACCATTGTAGATAAACAAGCTAATATAACAATTACTACAATTCCTATAATAAACAAAATTGATAAAACCATTCAAGGTATTCTTACAATTAGAGCTAAAGCAGATGATATAAAATCTTATCTTTGGATAATAAATTTAATCTATATTTTAATAATCTTAATAGTATGTTTATTATTGTACCTATTTTATAAAATTATTAGCGAAAAAGAAGCATTAAAATTTGAAGTCAAAAAGAAAACTAATCAACTTCAAGAAATAAATGACAATTTAGAACATAAAATAGAAAAAAATACACAAGAACTAAAAAAAAGAAATAGTGAACTTCTTCAACAAAAAGATTTCCTAAATGCATTAATTGAAACATCACCTGTACCTTTCTTTATTAAAAATATTGATGGGAAGTATATAAATGTTAATAAAATTTGGTGTGAATTTACAGGTTTTACTAAAAAAGAGATTTTAAATAAAAGTGTTTATGATGTAGCACCAAAAGATATTGCTGATATTTATTATGAACAGGATTTAAAAGTTTTCAAATTAGAAGAGAATCCTCAAGTTTATGAATCACATGTTGTAAATAAAAATACTAAAGTTGTACATGATGTAATTTTTTATAAATCAGCATTTTTTGATGAAAAAGGTGAAGTTGCAGGATTAATTGGAACACTACTTGATTTAACAAGAATTAAAGCCTTGGAAGAAGAAAAAATAAAAAAAGAAAAACTAATTTTAGAGCAAAGTAAATTCGTACAAATGGGAGAGATGATAGGAAATATTGCCCATCAATGGAGACAACCTCTAAGTTTGATTTCTACTGTTACTTCAGGATTAAAACTTGATTTTGAACTTGATAAAATAGAAAAAGAAAATTCAGTAAAAAATTTGCAAACTGTTTTAAATACAGTTGTTTATTTATCAGATACTATAAATCAATTTAGTAATTTTATAAAAGAGGATAGAACATTAACAAAAGTAAAAGTACAAGATAGAATTTTAGAAGTTTTAAAAATACTAGATGCTGCACTAAAAAATAATCATATTAATATAAACTTACAACTAAATGAAGGAACACCACTTTATGTTGAATTAGTAGTAGGTGAATTGTCACAAGTTCTAATTAATATAATTACAAATAGTAAAGATGCTTACTTAATCAATAAAATAACTACAAATAAAATAATTAATATAAAAAGTTTTAAAAAAGATGATTTTGCTTATATTGTAATTGAAGATTATGCTGGTGGGATTAAAGAAGATATTATATCTAAAATATTTGATCCATATTTTACAACAAAACATCAATACCAAGGAACTGGACTAGGACTTTATATTTGTAAAGATATTATAGAAAAACACCTAAAAGGTAAAATTTCTGCAAAGAATACAAAAAAAGGTGTTGAATTTATAATTAAACTGAAATTGGTTAAATAAAACTTAAAATTTTTTGATAATTTTAATTAATTGCTTTATAGGTTAAAATCTCAATCATCTTTTAACAAAGTTTTGGTAAAATCATGCCTTATTAATTGAATGGAGAAGTATATGTTCGGAATGGGCTTTATGGAAATATTCTTGATTGCCGTTGTTGCAATTATAGCATTAGGACCAGAGAAATTACCAACAGCTATGGTAGATATAGCTAAATTTTTAAAAAAATTTAAATCAGGTATAGATGATGCAAAATCAACTTTAGACAATGAACTTAATATTGCAGAGATGAAAGAAGAAGCTGCAAAATATAAAGCACAAATTGAAGAAGCAAAAAATACTCTAAATGTAAAACAAAATCTTAATTTAGGACTAAATGAAATTATAAATGAAGATAAAATGCCTTCAAAAGATAATACTACTAAAAAAGAGGAAGGTAAAAAAGAGGAAAAAGTTTCTTTAAAGGAACCAAAAACTAAAACTGAATCATCAGAAAAAGAGCAGCCTAAAAAGAAGAAAAAAGAAGAAGTTGAAAAGACTGCTTCAAGTGATGATTTAAGTGATAAATTCAAAGTAGAATTTGAAGATTTTGATGGAACTGAGGAACTTAAATAATGTTAGAAGATTTAAAACCCCATATAGCAGACCTTAGAAAAAGACTAATAAATTCTGCAATTTGTTTAATAATTGCATTTTTTGCATGTTTTTTCTTTTATGAACCTATTTTAGAATGGATGATGGTTCCAGTAGAAGCTGCTCTTCCAGCAAATACGCAAATGATTGCAGTTGAGATTCAAGAGACTTTCTTTACAGCTTTAAAAGTTGCTTTTTTCTCTGGATTTATTCTTTCATTACCAGTAATTTTTTGGCAAATGTGGTTATTTTTAGCTCCAGGATTATATGACCATGAGAAAAAGTTGGTATTTCCATTTGTTTTCTTTGCAACATTAATGTTCTTAATTGGAGCTTCTTTTGCATATTATATTGTTGTACCATTTGGTTTTGAATTTTTAATTAACTTTGGTTCTGCTGTAGTTACAGTATTACCAAGTATTGGTAAATATGTTGGATTTTTTACAAAACTTTTATTTGGTTTTGGTGTAGCCTTTGAGTTACCTGTTATCACTTTCTTTTTAGCAAAAATAGGTTTAGTTGATGACCAAATGTTAAAAGACTATTTTAAATATGCAGTTGTTATTATATTTATCGTTGCATCTTTATTAACACCACCTGATGTATTAACTCAATTTTTAATGGCAGGACCATTAATCTTCCTATATATTGTATCTATTTATATTGCTAAAGTTTTCAACCCAGCAGTTAAAGATGATGAAGATGCAGAGGAATAATAATATCTTAGACCCATTAAAAACTTCAAGCTATGATTACTCTTTACCTAAAGAGCTCATAGCCACACATCCTGTCCACCCTGCTGATAGTGCTAGACTTTTAGTTTATAATAGAGAAACAAATTCTATAACACACACAACTTTTAAAAATCTTATGGATTTTTTACCTAAAGATATTTCTATTTTTTTAAATGATACGAAAGTTATTAAAGCAAGGATTTATGGCTCAAAAGAGTCTGGTGGGAAGATTGAACTACTATTTAATAAACCTTTGTTTATGGATAGATACCTAGTGATGATTAGAGGGAAGGTAAAAGTTGGGAATAAACTTTTCTTTGATAAAAATCTATGTGCTGAAGTTTTAGAAATAAATGATGATGGTAGTAGAGTTGTAAACTTTTTTCAAAATGAAAAAAAATTAGACTTTCTTTCTTTAGTAGAGATTTTAAATGAGATTGGGCACTTACCACTTCCCCCTTATATGAATAGGGAAGATGAAGAGGAAGATAACCAAGATTATCAAACATTGTTTGCTAAAAATTATGGTGCAGTTGCAGCTCCAACTGCCTCTTTACACTTTACCCAAGAGTTGTTAGAAAAAATCAATAATAAGTATCTAGTTAACTATTTAACTTTACATGTTGGAGCTGGTACATTTAAACCTGTTGATGCAGAAGATATTCTATCTCATCCAATGCATAGTGAATATTTTGAGATAGGAATTGAAGCAAAAAAAGCTTTAGATGAAGCAAAAAAAACTTTAGCAGTAGGAACAACAGTTACGAGAACTGTTGAATATTATGCTAGAACAAATAAAATTCAAGGGGAGTGTGATTTATTTTTAAATCCATCAAATAAACCCATTAAAGTTGACCATTTACTTACAAATTTTCATTTACCAAAATCAACTTTAATTATGTTAATTGCCTCATTTATAGGCTTAGAGAAAACCCTTGAAGTTTATGAAGAAGCCATAAGAGAAAAATATAGATTTTATTCATATGGTGACGGAATGTTAATAATTTAATTTTGGAGATATTATAAAATGCCATTTTATGTACTATTTGATACTGAAACAACAGGAAATGCTGAAGAAGATAGAGTAATTCAATTTGGAGCTATGATTTTTAATCATAAAGGTGAAATTGAATGTTATGATGAATTATGTTCAAGTGATGTTGAGATTAAACTTGAAGCTATGGAAGTGCATAATATAACCCCTGATTTAATTGTAAATAAACCTAAAGCGACTGAAACTAATTTTTATAAAAGATTAGAAGAGCTTAATAATCAAGAAAACTATCTAATTGCTCATAACATCAATTTTGATATGGGAATGATTGAAAAAGAAGGATTTATAAACTCTTATCAGATTATTGATACCTTAAGATGTGCAAAACATCTTTTCCCTGAAATGCCTTATCATAGATTACAATATCTAAGATATGCCCTTGAATTATATAAACAAGAACAAAATGAAGCAATGAAACATAATATTACCATAAAAGCACATGATGCTATTGGTGATGTTTTAGTTATGAAATTATTTTTATCTAAATTAGTTGGAAAATGTAGAGAAATTTACCCAGACTACAACCCTATGGAAAAACTTGTTGATCTTACAAAAACACCAGTTATGGTAAAAACTTTTAGATTTGGAAAATATAGAGGTAAAGATATTGCAGAAGTAGCTCTTGAAGATCCTGGTTATTTAAATTGGATGAGAAGCTCAATGGAAAACCTTGATGAAGATTTAAAATATACACTTGATAAAGTTTTAGGTTAATAACAAATTTTATTCATATAAATTTCATTTTTATTTCACTATAATTACATATAAATTTTTTAGATGAGGATTAGTTGTGAATAAATTTTCACGTATAGGTTTTATACTTACAGCAGCTGGATCAGCTGTTGGATTGGGTAATATATGGAGATTTCCTTATATTACAGGAGAATATGGTGGTGGTGCTTTTATTTTAGTCTATTTACTTGCCATACTATTTATTGGTTTAACTGTTTTTCTTGCTGAAGCAGTTATTGGACAAAATGGACAAGCAGATGTTTCTACTTCATTTGTTACACTTTCTAAAACAAAAAATAAAAACTGGAAATATGCCGGTTTTATGGTTGCTACAGGATTAATTATATTATCTTTTTATTCTGTTGTTTTAGGTTGGATTTTAGATTATATGATTAAATCTTTTGTTTTTCTTCCTACTGAAGCTAAAATTGCTGGTGAAAACTTTGAAAACCTGATTTCAAATGATATTAGCTCTTTACTTCTTTACCATACAATTATTGCAGGGACTGTTGTTTTTATAGTTTTAAAGGGTATTAAAGAAGGTATTGAAAAAATAAATCTTATTTTAATGCCATTATTAGGGTTAATTTTATTTGGTTTATTGATTTATGCATTTACTTTAGACTCTTTTTCACAGGCTGTCTCTTTTATGTTTAGCCCAGATTTTTCAAAAATTGATAGTAATGCACTACTTGCAGCTTTAGGACAAGCATTTTTTACATTATCACTTGGAGTTGGAACAATTTTAACTTATTCTGCTTCTTTACCTAAAAATGCAAATATTGTTAAATCATCATTTATTGTAGCCTCTGTTGATACGATGATTGCCTTAGTTGCTGGCCTTATTATCTTTACATTCCTTTTTACAGCTGGTGCAAAAAGTGCAGCAGGACCTGGACTTGTATTTATTTCACTTCCTGTAATCTTTTCATCTTGGGGAATATTAGGAAATATAATTGCAGTTTCATTTTTTCTTGCTTTAGTTTTTGCAGGTATTACTTCTGCTGTATCAATGATAGAACCATCACTTAGATTTTTTATTGAAAGATTTAAAATATCTAGAGTTAAAGCAACAATTCTTTGTGGGACAACTTTTTATATTTTGGGTATCATAGCCCTACTTTCAATGTCAAAATCATTTGGTGAAGTACTTACTTTCTTTGGAAAAAATGCCTTTGATATTATGGACTTTGCAAGTTCATCAATTATGATGCCTATTGCTGCAATAATGATATGTATCTTCTTAGGTTATTTTGTTGAAAAAAAGACTTTGGAAGAAAAATTTACAAAACATACAAGTTATACGATATTTAGTATCTGGTACTTTCTTATTAGATATATAGTTCCCGTTGCAATTATCATTTTATTCTTAAATAAATTAGGAGCTATTTAATGAAAACAAACACATTTTCAAGAATTGGATTTATATTAGCAGCAGCTGGTTCTGCTGTAGGACTTGGTAATATATGGAAGTTTCCATATGTAACAGGAGAAAATGGTGGAGGTGCATTTGTACTTTTATATATAATTGCTATTACATTTATTGGACTTTCAATTTTTATTGCAGAATCATATATAGGAAAAGAAGCAAAAGCGAATGCTGCATCTTCATATCAAGTTATCTCTAAAACAAACAATAAGAACTGGAGATGGGCAGGTTTTCAAATCTTTGCAGGTATTATAATTTTATCTTTTTATGCATTTATTATTGGATGGATTATTGAATATTTAATAATAAGTATTACAGGACTTCCAACAACTATAAAAGAAGCAGAAGATACTTTTACAAATCTAATTACACAAAAAATTGGAACGCAAATATTATTTCATACTTTAGTTGTTGCAACTATGGTTTTTATTGCATTAAAGGGTATTAAAGCTGGTATTGAAAAACTTAATTTAATACTTATGCCTTTACTTGCATTAATCTTATTTGGATTATTAATCTACTCTATGAGTCTTGATTCATTTGGTAAAGCGATAAACTTTATGTTTATGCCTGATTGGTCAAAAGTTACAGTTGATTCAATTTTAGCAGCTATTGGACAAGCATTTTTTACACTATCTCTTGGTATGGGTATTATAATAACTTATTCTGCATCAATGGGAAAAGATACAAACTTTATTAAATCATCTGTCTTTGTAGCTATTGTAGATACTGCTGTTGCATTAATTGCAGGAATTATTATCTTCTCATTTTTATTTGCTGCTGGAGCAAAAAGTACTGCTGGACCAGGTCTTGTATTTATCTCTTTACCTTTAATTTTTTCGGAATGGGGAATATTTGGACAAGTTATTGCAGTTGCTTTTTTCTGTGCCTTATTATTTGCAGGTATTACATCAGCCGTATCTTTAGTAGAGCCATCAGTAAGATATCTAATTGAAAAATTCCAAATGAGTAGAATAAAAGCTGTATTTTACACAGCAACATTTCTTTGGATTTTAGGAATTTTTGCATTATTATCTATGAGTGCTGATTATGGTGAAATGTTAACTTTCTTTGGTAAAAGCTTATTTGATCATATGGATTACCTAACTTCATCAGTTGCTCTTCCAATTTCTGGTTTTGTAACTTGTATCTTCTTAGGATACTTTGTTGATAAAAATGTTTTAAAAACAAAGTTTACTTCAGTTACTAGTGTTGCTGTATTTAACATATGGTATGCACTAATTAGATATATAGTTCCAATTGCAATTGCTATACTATTTTTTAATAAATTAGGATTAATTGGCTAAATAAAACCATTATCAACTGTAAATTTTAAAGTTTACAGTTGATAAAAAGATTTAAAATAATGCTTTATCTAATCTATAAATCAATTTTTCTGATTGTTCTTCAATCTTTTCTTGTGTATCTTTAATATCAACAAACATCAAAGCTATAAATAAAACTGCCAATGCGCTACCAACAGACCAAAAAACTAAACTACCATATAAAAAGTAAAGAATAGAACCTAAAGTGATTGTAAATAAAAAGTTTCCCATGATGTTTCCTTTTTTTTAATTTTAAACATTATGAACTATAAAGTAGACAAGTTAATGTCCGAAAAATTTAAAATTTTTATTTTTTTAACTTTACATTTGATTCTTTTTATGTTACTATAAATATATAAAAGTAATAAAATATAGTTAAAAGGATACAAAATGAACTATTATTCAATACAATTAAATGGTAATTATATTACTAGCAAAAAAGATTCTAGTAAAATGCTAATTAGCTCAATAGCAGTAATAAGTGTTATTGTTTTAGTATTGTCAATATTCTAAGAAAAAAGAGGAGCCGAAGGGAAGTTAAGCTCCTCTTATAAGTAAAGTAAGTATTGTCTGACGCGAATCATACTGAGTATTGTTATTTAGTTTCAATAGGAAATATTGGGATGTGAAACAAACAAATACTTCAGTAACAAAATAGTATTTAATCTTGGTGACTACTCAGTTACAAAAAAGAATAAAACCTATTCTCTTCTTAAAATTTTTTCATTTAGAAAACTTGCAAAGAAATTCACCTTAAACTCCTCTTTCATTTTTTTTAGATCTGCTACTTCTTTTGACCAAGTAATTAGATCTATATTAGGGTTTTCTTTTTGATATTTAGCAAATTGTTCAAAATAATAATCACTTCTACCTGCCTTTGAATACTTAACATGCCCAAAAGGTAAAAATCTTAATTGATTTGTATCTAAAATATCTCTTTTTTCAATAAAGTACTGATATAAAGTACAAAAGATTCCTGTTCTATCAGCACCTGCTTTACAATGAATTAAAGTAGGATTGTGCATCTCTTCTTCCATAATTCTTTTATATTCTAAAAGTTCTTTAGTTGTAGGCATTTCCCTTGAACGAATATTTACATTTATAAGCTTTAGTCCAAGTTCTCTACATTTTTCCTCTTCAAATAAAAAATATGCACTTTTTCTGTTTTCTGATTTTAGATTAATAACAGTTTTTATCCCATACTCATTTTTCAATTCTTCTAGTTTTTTCATAGTAGGTTGACTTGAACGATAAATTCCATTTGAAACTTGATGAAAATTAAACCTAAAGTAGTTTGTAAAGTTATGATCTTCAAAAAACATTGAATAAAGCCATGCAACTTTTCTATCATAACTATCATCTAAATCAAATCTAAGAGTTTGCATTTTTTTCCTTACTAAGTAAATCTTTTTATTTTAAATCTATATGATTTCATTTTAGTGACATAAAATAGAAATTTCTAAAAGTGATTGTTGGCTAAACTTTCAAAAAATAAATAGGATTGATTTGAATAAAATTTTGAAATTTAGATATCACAACTTAATAGTTCTTTTATTTTTTTCTTTATTTGCCCTACTTCTACCAATTGGAAATGTACCCTTATTTGATTTAGATGAAGGAGCTTTTAGTGAAGCTACTAGAGAGATGCTTTTAAATAAGAATTTCCTTACAATATATTTAAATGGAGAATTAAGATTTGATAAACCAATACTTATATATTGGTTTCAAGCCTTAAGTGTTTCAATTTTTGGTTTAAACGAATTTGCACTAAGAATACCAAGCGTAATATTCTCACTTTTATGGTTAAGTGCAATATATTTATTTACCAATAGATATTTTAATGAAAAAACTGCATTATACACAAGTATAATTTTTTTATCATCTCTTCAAATAAATATTATTACAAAAGCAGCAACTGCTGATGCATTATTAAATATGTTTATAGTTCTAAGCATGTTTAGTTTTTATCACTATTTTAAAACAAAAAATATCAACTATTTATATTATACCTTCACCTTTATAGGATTTGGAGTTTTAACAAAAGGTCCAATTGCAATATTAGTTCCCCTTGCTTGTACATTAATTTTTTTATTAATAAAAAAAGAATTTCTATTTTGGATAAAATCTGTATTTAACATAAAAGGTTTATTGATTTTTTTAGTTATTGCCTTACCTTGGTATATATTAGAGTATCTTGACCAAGGGCAACTTTTTATCGATGGATTTTTTCTAAAGCATAATCTTTCTAGATTTAACTCTACTTTTGAAGGACATTCAGGAACATATTTTTATTTTATTCCTGTATTAATTTTTGGATTATTACCATTTTCAACTTTAGTAATAAAAACACTTACAAAAATTAAAACTTATCTAAATAATGATATAAACCTATTTCTTTTTATCTGGTTTATTTTTGTTTTCATTTTCTTTTCATTTTCAAATACTAAACTTCCTCACTATATAATTTATGGATATACACCACTTTTTATTTTAATGGGAATTGTTTTTAATGAATATTTAAAACAAGAGAATAAGAAAGTTTTTTTAGTACTATTTTTACCACTTTTATTTTTTTTAACAATTTTTCTTTTTTTACCTAACCTATTACAAATGATTCCAATAAAAGATAAATTTGTTAATTCAATTGAAGATGAAATTATTGAAGTTTTAGATATATACTTTCAAGTTAAACTTTGCATACTAATAATTCTAACTCTTTTTATCTTCAAGATAAAACTTATAAAACTTGAAAATAAATTTTTGCTAATAAGTTTTATTTTTGTAATTTCTGTGAATTATATAATTGTACCAGTAGTAGGAAAAATTCAACAGGAACCTATCAAAAATATAGCTTTATATGCAAAAGAAAATAAACTAAAAATAAATATGTATAAAATGAATAATCCAAGTTTTAATCTCTATTCCCAAAGTTTAGTAAAAAAAGGTGCCCCTAAAAAAGGTGAATATATTTTAACTAAGAAAATTTACTTAAAAGATTTTAATAAATATACAACAATAAAAGAAGAAATGGGTATTGTACTGATTAAATATTAGTACAACTTTTGTACATAACTGTATATATTATAATGTTATAAATATTTCTTAGGTAAAATTCACTGAACATATGTTCAGTATAATATTTGGAGATGCAATATGCCATACGTAAAGTTACTAAAAGAACTTAATATCTCATGTTTTTCTTTTGATGAAAAAGAGAAAACTATCAAAAGAATTTCACCAGAAAAAAGATCTTACAAATCCACATCAGAAAATATAAAACTGATTAGAAAACTAAAAGAAAAGAATATGAAATTTAAAGAAACAAAAGAGGGTAATATAAAAATAGAAGAGCTTTAATCTTCTATTTTTCAAACTCTTTTTTCTTTGCAAAACCAACTCCTGGCTTAGTTTTTATAACTAAACCTAGTTGATCTATAAAAATCTTATAATCAATACCTAAATTATGCATTTTTGCAAAACATGCAGCTGCTACGGCTATTGCATTAGGTATATGGTCTTTTTTCTTATAAGATTGTATATTTTTTTCACTAACTTTAATTAACTTACAAAATTTTGGTATGGATGTTTCTGCATCTAGCAAACACTTTTTAAACTCTATAAATGTCATAAATATCCTTCATATTTAAAAAATAATTATAATTTTAACATTTTTTTATTTACAATTAAGTTAAAAAATATATAATAGTCATAATATATTACTTAATGTAATAAAAAATAAAAAAGGAAGCTATATGGCAAAAGAATTAAAGAAAAAGGTAATTGCAAAAGTTGCAAAAAAAGCAGTTAAGAAAGCTGAAATCAAAAAGAAAAAAGCTCCAGCAGCAATTAAAGCAGTTAAGAAAGCAGTTGCAAAAAAAGCGCCAACTAAAGTAAAAGCAGCTAAAAAATTAGCAAAAAAAGCAGTTAAAAAAGCTGCATAATCAAAATATAGGAAGTTTTAACTTCCTATATTAATCCTATCTTTTAAAACCTACAAACTAATCTTGATTTTAATTTAAATACAATAAACTTTCGTATGAAAAAACATGACTATGATAAAATACTTTTTAGACTAAATAGCATTTGGCAAAGACTAAGAGAAGGAGAAGTTCTTTCTGTAAAAGATTTAGCACAGGAGTTTAATGTTTCTACAAAAACAATTCAAAGAGACTTTAACGAGCGACTCATTCAGAAACTTCCAATAGAAAAAATTGGTCATAAATGGAAAGTTAAAGATGGTCATAGTATTGACAAAAACCTTTCTTTTGAAGAAGATTTAGTTTTAGATGTATTAAAAGAGTTTGCTAGTTCTATGGGGAGTGGATTTGGAAGCAAAGCAAATACACTATTTTCAAAACTTCAAAACACTCATGAAAATCCAATTTATAGTAAAATAGAGATAGAAGATATTTCTGATAAAACTCAACTTATAAAACAACTTCAAGAATCAATTATCTCTTTTAAACAAATAAAATTTCAATTTAAAAATAAATATAGATCTTTAGAACCATATAAAATTACAACATTTGATGGATATTGGTATCTTTTTGGGAAAGATTTAAATGATAACAAACTAAAAACATTTTACATAAAGGATATAAATAACTTAATTGTGGAAGATATATTTTTTGAAAAAAATCTCCAAGCCCTTAAGAAATTAGATTCAGCAATTAATATTTGGTTTGAACCAAATAATGATATTTTTGAAGCAAGATTATTAGTAAAAGAAGATATTGCAAAATACTTTAAAAGAAGACCACTTTCGAAATCACAAGTAATTCTAAAAGAGAATAAAGATAAATCCATTGAGATTTTATTAACAGCTACATCGAAAAAAGAGTTGATTTATGAGGTAAAAAAATGGCAACCAAATTTGTTAGTTATAGAACCAACAAATTTAGCTAAAGAGATGTTAGAAATATCAAAAAATTATTATAAAGAACAATTAGTTTTTATAGATTAAATTAACCCTTTCTAAAACTTCTATTTGAATCTCTTTTTGTAGTTTTTTTAGATTTAGCACCAGTTCTTGTTGGAGCTTTATTTGAAGGAGTTCTTTTCCCTTTTATCTCACTAAGTTTTTTCTTAGTTTGAATTTTTTGTCTTGGTTGTCTATCTTTTAATGGAAAGTTTTCATGAACTTCTCTTTTTACATTTAATTTTAAATCTCTTTCAATTTTTGTAAAAGCATTATAATCATCAACAGTAAGAATAGTAATAACTTCTCCTGTATTACCTGCACGTCCAGTTCTTCCAACTCTATGGGTAAAATCATCTGTTGTTTCTGGTAATGTATAGTTTATTACTAAAGGTAGTTTTTCAATATCAAGCCCACGTCCTGCAATATCAGTTGCAACTAAAACTTTTACTTTTTTATTTCTAAAATCTTTGATTGCTTGAACTCTATCTTTATATTCAATTCCACCATGAACTGTTGCTACTTTTACACCTTGTTCTTTGAAATGTTCTAAAGCAGCATCAACTCCATCTTTCTTATTTACAAAAAGAAGGATTTGATCATATTTAGATTCTTTTATAAGTGCAGTAACTAACTCTTTTTTCTTTTTCTTATCTATTTTATAAGCTTTATGAGAGATTAAACTTACAGTATCCCTTCTATCATGAATTTGAACAGTTACTGGGTCTTTTAAAAACTCTTTAGCTAGTTTTCTAATATTTTGGGAAATAGTTGCCGAACACATAATAATTTGTCTATATGGTGAACATGATGAGAAAATTGTTTCTATTTCATCTAAAAATCCCATCTCAAGCATTGTATCAGCTTCATCTAAAACTATAAAGTTTACAGAGCTTAAATCTATTATTCCCTCTTTTGATAAATCAAGCAATCTTCCAGCTGTTGCTACAACAATATCAATTCCACCTTCTAAAGTTTCTGCTTGTTTTACTCTACTTGTTCCACCCATAATTTTTGTATGTTTAACTTTTAAAAATTGTCCATAATCATTTAAAGCTTTTGAAACTTGTTCAACTAACTCCCTTGTTGGTACAACAATTAAACCTCTTAACACCCTATTTTGTAAACTTAAATTATTGTTTATTCTTTCAAGCATAGGAAGTACATAAGCAGCTGTTTTACCTGTTCCTGATTTAGAAGCTGCAATAACATCAATCTTTTTATTTACAATTGGTATTATTTTCTTTTGAACTTTTGTAGGACTTTCATATCCTTTTTTCTCTATTGCCTTTAAAATAGAATCATTTAATTTTAATTCTTTAAACCCTTGTATAACAAATCCTTTTTATTTTGTTAGTAAACACTTGACATAATTTCATCATCAAGATATTCATCTATTTTTTTGATTAAATCATCATAAGAGATATCGCCCTTTTTATTGAAAACAACAATCTCTTCTCCAAAATCATCTTTGATAAAATGCTCACCTTTTTTAATCTTTTTATATAAATTTTTTATCTCAATTGGTGACTCTGCATCATTATATAAAAACCAATTAGCACTTGTTTTTTCAAGTCGAATTAAGCCATAAGTTTGTTCATCATCTATATAATCTTGAATTGTTCCATTTTCAAATTTTGCACCAACAACCATATCAAATTCGTTTAATATCATCTCCATAAAAAAGCCTTCAAATATTTTATAATTTCGCAATGATACCTAGATTTTCATTAAAATAATTGTAGCTAAAATAGCAAACTTAATCTTAACTGAAACAATTAGATTCATATTATAAATATTACTTTATTAGTATTCGTTAAAATTATAATAATAGCTTATATCAAAAGGAGTCAGTTATGAAACTTTATGGAGTAAAAATAGACTTTGATAATATTCAGTCATGTGGGATTCTTCCAGATATGTGTTTAAATTTTGATCATAGATTTGATGAACTATCAGAAAATGAAAAATTACTTTCATATTGGAATAGTCACATAAATGATTTGCTTGAAGAAACAAAAGATTTAGTTGTTATAAATGATGAAACTAAATCAATGGTATATTCAGCTGATAACAATGCAATTGAGCTGATTAAAAAACACTTTAAAGAGATCCAATTAGAAACAATTGAGTATGAAAATATTAATAAATGTGACTATTGTGTACAGCATGATTATTTGCAAAACTAAAAAAGAGTATTTATAAATATAAATGGCAATTAAACAATACCATTAATATATTTAAAACAATAAAGGCTTTGTTATAAAAAACAGAGCCAATTGATAATACTATATAAAATAAGAAAAACCATAATGGTGTTATAACATCAAATACAGTAAATTTATACTCTAAAAAATCTAAAATAAAACTATCTAAAAAACCTCCATAAGAAAATATATGAAATATTAATTCAAAAGGATAAAAAATAGAAAAACCAAGGGTTAATAGAGGAGATAAAAGCTGTTCAATAGTGGTATCAAAAAAGAAAAAATGAACAATAGGATTAAAAACAAAAAAAATCCAAATATTAAAAAACAAAATACTAAAAAGTTTTGGTAGATTTTTAAAATACTCAAGATACAAAAAGATATAAAATACACCAATAATTGAAAACCAAAAAGATATGGAAAATAAAAACTGCGGAAATAAAGAGATTATTATCAAAAAAGTCAATGCTAAAGTTTGAAAAGAAAGAATTTTCAAATTTGAACGGAGAAATAAAAAAGCTAGAAAAAACATCACAAAACTTCTTAATAAAGAAGGTACCATATTTGTCAAAAGTAAATATAAAAATAAAATAAGAATTGTAAATGCCATAACATCCGCTGATTTATTTCTAAAAATAAAATATCTTTTATGTAAATAACTATAAGGAAAATAAATCAACCAATAAATTATAAAAGAAAGAATAGCTAGATGAAATCCAGATATTGCTATTAAATGACTTATACTCAAATTTGTATAAATTTTTCTGTTTACTTTTGAAATTGGAATAGCTAAAAATAAAGCAGAAAATAATTCCTGTAACTTTTCATTCTTATGTTGTTTATTTATTTTTAAAAAAAGTTTTTCTTTTATAGTATTTTTTGTAGAAATCTCATCATAATAAATTGACTTTGTATAAAATCCTTTTAAAAATTCATAAAAACTTAAATTTGTAGTTAATATTGCAATATTGATATTTCTAAGCTTTTTTATTGAATTGTTTTTTTCAATAGAAGTATATAAAACTAAATTGTTCTCTTGAAGTTTTAATACATAAAAATCTTCTTTATCATAAATATTCTCTATCTTAAAATTTGAATAATAAACTTCCTGTGAAGTAAAATCTTTATATTTCATATACTCATAAATTATATTTAACAAAAAAACAAATAATAAAAATATGATTATCAAAAAGAAATCTTTTTTTGAAGAGACTATTTGTAAGCTATTCATTTAAAAAGCTTACACTAATATAACTATAAATATTATTAAATGATAAAAAAATCGATTAAATTATCTTAATTATTATGTTATAATTCTATTACAAAGGATACAAAATGACAAAATTAAGAAAAGTTCTTCTAAAAAGAGATATTTCTTTAATTATGTTAGTATTTTATGGATTAGGAAATATTTTAGGTGCAGGAATATATGTACTTATTGGTAAAGTTTCTGGAATAGCAGATATTTATACTCCATTTTCTTTTTTACTTGCTGCATTTATCGTACTTTTTACATCATTAACTTATGCTGAATTATCTTCAAGGTTTCCATATAGTGCAGGTGAAGCCCTTTATGCAAAAAAAGCTTTTAACTCTAAATATTTATCTATTATCATAGGGTTTATGATAGCGTTAAGTGGAATATTATCAAGTGCTACAATATTACATGGTTTTTACGGATATGTCTCAACTTTTATAAATATTCCAAAAACATTATCATCAATTTCATTGATTATTATACTTTGCATTATAGCTATTTTAGGTATAGCAAAATCAGTTAAATTTGCAGCAGTTTTAACTTGTGTTGAAATCTTTGGTTTATTGTTTATTTTATTTATTGGTTTTGAAAATATTAATTTTAATGAAGTATCGATGGTAAACTTTATTCCTGATTTTAAGATTTCTATTTGGTACACAATATCAATAGGTGCATTTTTAGCGTTTTATGCTTTTATTGGATTTGAAGATATGGTAAATATTGCCGAAGAAGTAAAAGAGCCTACAAAAACTATGCCAAAGGCTATAATTATAGCATTGATTGTATCTACAATGCTTTACATATTAGTTACCATAGTTTCAATATTGGCAATAAATCCAAGCGAACTTTCTAAAAGTGTAGCTCCACTTGCAGATGTATATTCAAAATTAACAAATAAAGAGCCTATTTTACTAAGCTTTATAGGTATGTTTGCCGTTATAAATGGAGCTTTGGTTCAAATTATTATGGTATCAAGACTATTTTATGGAATGGGAGAGAATAATTGGCTTCCTAAGATTTTTTCTAATATAAATGAAAAAACAAGAACTCCAATATTTTCAACCGTTGTTGCCTCTTTTTTAGTTTTGATATTTACATTATGGCTACCAATAGTAACCCTAGCTTCTCTTACTAGCTTTTTTATATTTATAATATTTACTTTAATGAACTTATCATTAATAAAAATAAAAAGAGAAGTGCCTAATCCAGAAGGGGTATTAGTTTACCCTATCTGGATACCAATAGTAGGAGTTATTGTAAATGTATCTTTATTAATTATTCAACTATTTTCTATAATCTAAATCTTTTTCCAAATGCTCATTTGTGAAAGTGTATGTTGATGTTTTCTAGCTGTTTCTCTAATAACAAAAGGAACATCTATAGTTTCAAGTAATTCAAACTTATCTTTTAGATTCTCTTTTAAAGTATCTAAAGTTTCAACCTCTTTATTATCTTTTAGAAAACCTCCTAGCCAATTTTCCTTTGGAGTATAATCTTCTAACCAAGTATAAGGACTTAGAAGTACTAGTAAACCATCTTTATTTACCCTATTTGGAACATCATCTAAGAATTTTTGTGGATAATATAATCTATCAATTAGATTTGAGCAAAAAATTAAGTCATATCCAGTGTAAATATCTTTTAAATTACAAGCATCCCCTTGCATGAAAGTTACTTTATCTTTGATTTCATCTAAATCAAAATCTTTTAAAGAAACAGTTTTTTCTTCAAAAAGTTCACCTTGTGTTGCAACTTTAAAAGTTAGGGAATCATATTTTTTTAACTTTACACCAACATTGATAAAGTTTGCTGAAAAATCAATACCTAAAACTTCATCAAAATATTTTGCAAGTTCGAATGTACTTCTTCCAACAGAGCAACCTAAATCCATAGCCTTTTTTGTCTGACAATCTTTTAAATAGGGTTTTAATATCTCTACACTATTTTTTGGAAAGTTTTTAACCCCAAAGTACTCATCACCATAATGAAACTCACAATATTGAGAGATTTGTTCATCTGTTTCGTAAACATTATTGTTTAGTTTTGTTCTATAATCATTTGATGAGTGTACATATCTAAAACCAGCATGTTGGAAGAAATGTTTTCTAAAGGCATACCTTGCACTTCTTAAAATCTCATTTCCTAAAGATATAAATGAACCACCTTTGATTAAAGCATGCCTATCATCAAAAGTTGGTGTAGTAAAATCATCATATGCAGGGTGAGTTTTAAAGCCATCAAAAGGATAAGTAGGGGTAATACTCCATTGCCATACATTTCCAACTACATCATAAAAATCATCAAAATCATATTTGTCAACTGGTGTTTGATTAAAGAAGTTTAGACCAATATTTGCTTCGTTATTTTTAACTTTTTCTTGAGCATTTACATAATCATTTAATCTATAATACTCATCTTCACTTGGAAGTCTAACCTCAAAACCTAATTTTTCACTCTTATATTTACAAAATGCTTCAGCTTCATAAACGTTGATATCTACTGGGTAGTTTAAAGGTAGAGGAACAATTCTATTTATCTCTCTTAAGAAATATTCTCCATCTTTTTTTAGCCAAAAAACTGGCATTTTAGCTTGCTTAAAATCTAACCATTTTAAGCCATCTTCACTAAAGTAATGAAGTTTTGAGTATCCTCCATCTTTAACAAACTCTAAAAATTCTCCATTAGAAACAAGATATTTACTTGCTTTAAAATCTTTTATAAAAGCTTTATGAAAAGCAAACTCATTGTCCCATCCATAAAAAACTGGATTTGAATGATCTTTTTCTAATAAAACATCACCCCCTTTTACATCAACAAGTTCATTTTGTGGATATTTTTGTGAGAATTCATTACAATATTGAAATATTTCATCTTTTATTAAATATTTAATATCTAATTCCCTTAAAAGTACTGACGAAGTTTCAATATGGATATTTTCATGTTCAATTCCCATAAGGATAATCCACATAGGAGACTCCCAATCTATAGGCATAGTAAACTCTATATTATCAATTATCTCTAAAACCAAACTCTTAACTTCATTTCTATATTGTTTTACTTCTTCAAAACTAGGCCAATCATAGTTTTCACTATTTAAATCATCCCAACTCATTTCATCAACGCCAATGGCAAAAATAGATTCAAATTTTTTATTAATTCTTTTTGTAGTAATGTTTGAAACATTTAATTTATTCATAAAAAAAGTAGCAGTATGACCATAATAAAAAATAAGAGGTTGTCTTAATTTATTTGGTTGTTTATAAAAATATTTTTTATCTTCCAATAAGTCGAATAATTTTTCATCTAATTCATATGTTTGAAGAAAATAGTTTCTAATTTCAGCTCTTTTTTCTTCTACAGTACCCTCATCTAACCTAATTGTATCTTTTCTATAACTTTCCATGACTTCTTTTCTATAATTCATTATCACCCCTTTTTATATGAGGCTTATTTTAGTAATTTAAAATTACAACTTGTATTCATTAAATGTTAATTTATAAACTTATATCGTGAATTTTACCTTTTTTAACAAACTTTTCAATTAAACAATCTATTTGATTTTTTTCATAAGTGTCAACTAAATTTATATGTTCTTTTAATCTTGTCATCATATTTACAGTTGGTTTTCCCAATAAAATATTAGCTATAATGTTTTCACAAAGTAAAATACCTAATCTTTTTATTGAATTAGTGCTATCTAAAATCTCAATTGCTTCTAACGTTAATTTATCAACTGTTTCTAAACATTTTTTATCATCAATAACCAATGATTTATATAAGATATTTAATGCTTGATTATGAAGCACAACTGGCATCTCATCCCTGTCTCCAACTGAAGTTTTTAATAATAATCCAATATCTCCCATATGAATAGATTTATCTATTGTTTCAATATTTTTAAAATCTTCAAAAATAAATTTAAACCTATAAGAAATTGACATATTAATAAAAGTCCCACCATACTCAAAATCTCCAAGATTTGGTATTGCTAGGCATTTTTTATAGTTTTCTATTGCCATTTCATAATCTTCATTCCATTCACAATAATTGGCTTTAATATTATAGTAATGCCATAACCAAATAGGTTTATTATCATTAGAATGGGAATATAACAAGTTTTTTAATGCTTCTAATAGTTTTAATCCCTCTTGTTTTTTCTCTTCATCCCTTTTTGAAACAATAATCCAAGATTTTCTTTGTAAAAATTTTACTT
Organism: Arcobacter arenosus; assembly: GCF_005771535.1. Taxonomy (NCBI): domain Bacteria; kingdom Pseudomonadati; phylum Campylobacterota; class Epsilonproteobacteria; order Campylobacterales; family Arcobacteraceae; genus Arcobacter; species Arcobacter arenosus. Next base: position 99,571 of record NZ_VANU01000006.1, on the reverse strand, counting down.
CTATCTCTTCTATTTGATTATTTGTTTTCTTATCAATGTTTTCGGGTAAAGTTTCATATGCTTTATTAAAATCACCCATTCTTTCATATAAAGAACTAATATCAACAGCGTATTTATTAGGGTTTATTTCAAAAAGATATTGAGAAATTAAAAGTGCTTGCTGGAAGTAACCATTTCTTTCAAATAAAAACTTTAAATCATCTAAAGATTCAATTGATAATTTTCTATATATTGAATTATTTGTTAATTCAAAGTTTTCAATCTGTTGTGGATCAAACATCTCACCTGCTATATCAAACCAATAATTATCAATCAATGAGTATTGTTGTTTATTTTTTATTGCTAAAATAAGTTTTTGTAAAATTGCAATGGTTCTTTTTTCATCTAAAACTATATCTTTTACATAATAATATAAGATAAGCAAAGATATAGGATTATCAAAATAGTCCAAACACTCTTCTATATGATTTCGTAAATAATATGATAAGCTTCTTTTCTCATCATCTAACTCTTTATTTTTTACAATACTTGAAAAATATATTTGAGCAGATTTCTCTTGTTTTACAAATTTAAAATCATCAAAACTTCTATTGATAAAGTTTTGAAAACCTGATATTAAAATATTTGAATCATTTTTGGTATCAAAGAAGTTTCTACCACAATATTCAAATAACTCTAAAGAGATAAAAGTTTTTTGACATTTACTGCTTGAAATAAACTTAGTTGAGCTTAAGTGCATCAAAGTATAAAGTTTCTTTTCCTTTGAAGATAATAAGAATTCAATATCAGAATCAAATTTCCCATTTCTTACATTTTCAAAGTTTACCTCACTAACTCCTAGTTTCTTTAATCTATTTGCAAAAACTTTTTTTAAATCATTTCTTACATAAAAATTTACTTCATCAAAGTTTTTAAGTAAGGTTGGAATAATTAAACGATACATCCAATGGTTTTTTTCAAGAATATCAACATTGTAAATATTTACTGTAGTTTTTTTATCTAATTCTTGTAAAGCAACTTGAAGTCTTTTTAATCTTCTTGTATCTTTATTAAACCATGATTGTAAACCATCTTTTAATTGGCTACTTTCACCTTCTAGTATTGAAGGCATCATTAAAAGTCCAAAGAAAAAGATTAAAACGAAAAATAGTGAAATATAATCATTAAAGCCTAAATCAAAAGGAGTTTCAAACAATATTTTTTTAAACATATCTTCATATAAAGAGGAAGAGATTAATGCAAAAAGAATTATGATAACAGAAATTACACTTAAAAAAAGTGTAGATATTTTTTTTCTGAGTTTAAAAAAAGAGGATGAATTTCCACATACACTATTTAAAGAAGACTCAAAATCGTCTAAACTATCTGTATCAAAATATGTAATTTCAATACCATTTTCATTTTTTTTGATTATTGAGTCATCTTTTGTTTTTCTACTAAATTTATTTAAATCTCCACTAATTATAGTTGATTTAGTTTTCATTTGTTAAACCATCTTTTGCAAATTTATTTTGTATAGGGTCACTAAAAGTGTAATTTCCATCTTTGATTGGAAAAGAAAAATTGGAATATGATTTTATAAATTCCTCTTTAAACTCTTTAGAATATGGTTCTAAACCATCCTCTAAGAGTTTTATATATTTTTTAGGAATAAATGCTTTTTTATTTGAAGCATTTGCTATTTTAGCAGGGTTTGTAGTCATAAAAGTATAAACTTTTTCATCTGTTTTAAAATCTTCAACAGAATCAATTTGTATACATGAATAATTCTTTTCCCTAAGCTTTAAAAACTCAAACTCTTCCTCTGTAATTTTAAGTAAAACCCCATTAGTTGATACTTTTTCATCTCTTTGTAAATTTAAAAAAACTGCATCAGTAATCTTTTCCTCTCCATCAAAAATCACATGTTCAATGGAGTTCCAAACCTTTTTAAATCCTTTTACCTGTACAGGAATAAAGTCACTATTTTCTAGTTTTCTTTTAAAAGATTTTTGAGCACTATTTATATTTACTAAAGAACCAAAACCAAATATATACATTTAAACAATTTTTTCTTTTGAAAGGATGATACCATCTGTATCAGCATAAATATAATCACCATCATTAAACTGAACACCACAAAAAGACAATTCAATATTTCTTTGACCTTGAGTAACAGGGATATACTTTCTTGGACAAGTTCCCCTAGCAAAAAGTGCAACAGGGATATCTTTTATTTGAAAAGTGTCTCTTATATAACCATTTACAATAATACCCTCAAAATTATTATTGTGTGCAAACTTCATTAAATTTTCACCCACAACGGCATAATATTCCTCTTCAACATCAACCACTACAATTTTTCCTGTTCCATCTTCATCTCTTAATAATTTAACCAATTCACTATTATTTCTATCAAGCTTTAAAGTTACTACAGTTCCACAAATTTTATCTTTTGCCCCATAATTTTTAAATTCGTTGTCTAATACATGAACTTTATCGGCATGTTCATCACAAATATCAGCAGTAAAAAATTCCATATAATATATCCTTATTTCTTTTTTAGGCTTCAATTATCTCTAAAATGTTATTAAAATCACTTTTTCTATACAATAAACTTTTAAAATAGAAAAAACAAAAGAGAGAAAGATGAAAATATATTTTATTTTATTTCTGACACTATTTTTATTAGGTTGTTCTAATAAAACAGTTACTATAAAGTCTTTGCAACCATCGCAAATTTCTAATATAAGAGTTCATGATGTCATATTAGAGAAGTTTATAAATGACAATATTAATCAAACAAATTATATTGAAGAACAAATTGTTAATAAAATAGTTGAGAATAAAAGAGTTTTTACCCTTAAACCAACTTATAAAAATGTTGATGCAATAATAACGGGAGAGGTATTAGATTCTTCAATACATTTTAGTTATTACTATGAAGATGATGTAGATTATACTAGATGTGTTGAATTTGAATATAAAGATAAAAAAAGAACCGATAAGTGTGTAAGATATAAAAAAATTAAAATTCCATGTGAAAGAAAAGATTATTATGTACAAACCAAAATTGATGTTTTAGATTATAATGAAACAGCTCTTTTTTCTAAAATTTACAAAGGTCATAAACAAAATATAGATTGTAATTACAACAGAAGATTTTTTACTGAATATTTTTTAAATGTAAATAGAGTCAAAAACAACTCAACTGACCCAATGAATATAGACATAGCAAAAGAGATAGCATCAAAAGCAATTAATGATATATCTCCCCATTATTCATACACAAAGGTTAAATTCTTTTCAAACTTTGATAATAAAAACTATCCAGATACTATGATAAAAAGTTTTGAGAATATTGTAGAACTGTTAGAAAAAAATTTAACTAATATTGCACAAGAAAAGCTTATTATTCTAAATGAACAATTAAATTCAAGCTCTTATGAGGTTTTATATAATTTAGCTTTAACTTATGAAAATCAAAGCTTATTTACAAAAGCTAGAAAATATTATTTTGAGGCAAAAGATATTTGTACTAATAATGAAGATTTAGTCCTTATTGATAATGCAATTGAAAGAATATCTGTAAATTCATATAATAACTCTAAGGCAAAATCTCAATTGATTAAAAAATAGTATTAAAGTACAAAAAGTAGATACCAAGATAGTATAACTAATGGTAAACTTAGAAAAAATAAGGATTTATCATGAAAGTTTTGTTAACAGGCTCAACAGGATATATTGGAAGAAGATTAAAACAAAGACTATCAAACAGAGATGATATAGACTTAAAAATTTTTGTACGAAATAAAAAATCTCACTCAAACTTAACTTTAAATAGTTTTGAAGTTTTTGAAGGGGATACTTTTGACAAAGAAAAACTTGAAATCGCCTTGCAAGGTGTTGATACAGCTTTTTATCTAATTCATTCACTTAATAATAAAAACTATAAAGATTTAGATAAAATCTCAGCTAAAAATTTTATAGAAGCTGCTGAGAAATGTGGTGTAAAAAGAGTGATATACCTTGGTGGCTTAGGTGTGAAAAATGAAAATACAAGTGAACATCTACTAAGTAGAATTGAAACTGGTGAAGTTCTTTCTTCATCTAAAAAAGTACAAACTATATGGATTAGAGCTGGGGTTATAATTGGTTCAGGGAGTACAAGTTTTGAGATAATTAGAAACTTAACTGAAAAACTTCCTATTATGACTACACCTAAATGGGTTTATACTAAAACGCAAGCAATAGGTGTTGATGATGTTTTAAACTATTTAGAACAATCTATAGATTTAGAATCAAAAGAAAATTTAGTTGTAGATATTGGAAGTGAACAACTTACCTATAAAGATATGATGATACAAACAGCTGAAGCTTTAGAGTTAAAAAGGATAATAATCCCCCTACCTTTTTTATCAATTACACTTTCATCTTATTGGTTAAATCTATTTACTCCTGTACAATTTACCGTTGCAAAAGCTTTAATTGAAGGATTAAAATCTGAAGTTGTAATTCAAAATAACAATGCAGAAAAATATTTTCCAAATATAAAACCAATAAGTTATAAAGAGGCTGTAAAAAAAGCGATTAAAGAGATAAAATCAAATCAAGTAATTAGTAGATGGAGTGATACTGGTGGAAGAATTTGGGAGCAAAATCATACTCAAGAAATTGCTGATGCAATTTTTGTAGATAGAAAAGAAAGAACGATAAAAAATATTAGTAAGGAAGCTATATACAAAAGTTTTATCTCAATTGGTGGCAAAAATGGTTGGTTTGCCTATGATTTTCTTTGGGAAATAAGAGGAGTTTTAGATAAATTAATTGGTGGGGTTGGACTAAAAAGAGGAAGAAGAAGCCAAAATGATTTAAGAATTGGTGAGTCATTGGACTTTTGGAAAGTTGTTGATATTAAAGAGAATGAAAGACTTTTACTTTTTGCTCAAATGAAACTTCCAGGTCTTGCATGGTTAGAGTTTAAAATTGAAGATAATAAACTAATTCAATCAGCTTATTATTATCCAAAAGGTGTTTTTGGTAGATTGTATTGGTATAGTTTAATCCCTATTCATTATTTAGTTTTTAATAATATGATAGATTCAATTATAAAAAAATCTGCCAATGATGACTAAAGTTTTTATGAAACTTTTCAAGGGCATTTTTAGAAAAATAGTGAATATATTTATCTTTTAATATAAAAAAATAAACCCTTGGCGAATAGGGTTTATGTTTTATGGCAATAACTTTAAAAAACCTATTTTCTAGCTTCTCTTTTATGATTTTAATTTGATTATCATGGGGCATTGAACGGTTTAGATGATGATAAACGACAACTGATCTTCCAACATTATATAGCTGTTCAATCTCATCAAAAAAGATATATTTTCCTGCTTTTACTTTTTTTGAAAAACTATCAAATGTTAATAATTCAATATCTTTTTCCTCTTTTTTAATTTTTGTTGCAATCCCATTGTCAGGATCAACAAAAATAAAATCAGCATCTTTTGAAAATCTTAAAGCTTCTAAAAACCACTCTTTTCTAAAATCTAATCTATCTTTTCCATTTTTGTTTACATACTTTGAAAAATATTCGCAGTTAGGTAAAAGATTTAAATTCTCCAAAGCTTTTACACTTCTTTGCCCACTAACAAGCTTCTTAAAAGAGTTTTCTAAATCTATATCAATATCTTTTACTTTATCAAAATAATTAATATACATCCCATCACTATTGTGTGATTCATCTGGATACATATACCAAATTTGTTTTAGTTTATAACTGTTGTGATTAAAAAGTGTTCTTAATAGATGAAACTTACCAAAATCTCCAATATCAGCCGCATATCTATTTTGCATACCATTAACTTTTTCTTAAATAAATAAGTCTATAAACCATTGGTACATAATAAAGATTTAAAATTGTTGCCCATAATATTCCATATCCTAATGACAAGGCCATTGGTTGTAAAATCAAAGCTTGACCTGAAGCAAAAAATATCAATGTACTCAAACCTAATACAGTTGTAATAGAAGTTAATAAAATAGGTCTAAGTCTTAAAACTGCATAGTCTTTTAACTCTTCTAAATTTTTAGCTTTTTTAATGAAATCCATCATAATAATACCATCATTTACAATTACACCAGCAAGTCCAACCATACCAATTAAACTTGGCATTGTTATATTTACACCCATAATAAAATGTCCAAAATAAACACCTAAAATAGATAAAGGAATGGTGCTTATTATGATAAGAGGTTTAATCATAGAATCAAACATCCATACTAAGGCAATAAAAATTAAAATGATAGCCATTAAGGCAGCTTGAGCCATCTCTTTTTTTACTTTTTCATTCTCTTCTTGCTCACCTTTTACATCAATACTTACATTTGTTTTTGTTTTTAAATCTTCTAATACAGGATTTAATTTGTCAAAAACATCACTAGAGGTTGTATTAGTAAATGATGCTGTAACACTTGTAATTCTCTTATTGTTTTCTTTAAAAATTTGCGAGTATGCAGGAACTTTAATAAAATCAGCAACTTGAGATAATAATACTTTTTGATTAGTTCCAGGAACAGTAACTTCAAAGGAATTTAAAGATTTTAATTCATCTTTATTTTTACTTTTAAATACAATATCAATAATTCCTTTATCATCAAACATTTTTGAATAAGTACCTTTAAAATATAAAGGTCTAAGTTCACTTAATATTGATTCTTCTGAAAAACCTAATTCATAACCATATGCATTTACTTTAAATTTAAGTTCATAATTTCCTGTTAAAGAATCATCAGCTATATTTGATACACCTTTAATCTTAGCTAATTCATCTTTAAGTATTTGTGCAATTTTTCTAACCTCATTATTATCTCCTGAGACAGCTAATTCTAAATCATTTTTAACAATCCCCGCCTTTGGTACAAATACTTTTAGCTCATCAAAATCACCTGAGTTTATATATTTTTGTAACTTATCTTTTACTATTCTCTCTATATCTTGAGCACTATTACTTCTAATCATATCTTTATCATCATATTTAGGAGAAAGATATGGATTTATATATTTTTCAAAACTATTTTGTGGTGCTCTTTCATATAAATTAACAAATATCTGAAAATAAAACTCTTCATACTGAGGTTGATTTTGTCCATCAAGTTTCATTCCTGTAACAGAACTAACTGATTGGATTTCGGTTTTAAAATCAAGTGTATTTAAAAGTTGTTTTTCCAATTCAAATACTGTTTGTTCAGTCTGTTCAATTTTTTTACCAACACCAACTGAACCAGTTATATAAATCTGTGTAGAATCAAAATCTGGTAAAAATTGAAATTTTGAAGATTTAATAAGAATAAAAGTTGATGCAAATATTGCAAAAACAAAAATTATCAAAGCTAAAAACCTACCTTTTAATAGATAAGATAAAATATTCCTGTAGAGATTTTTATTGAAATCCCAAACCTTATGAGACTTTCTATCTTCATGGCTAACCGTTAGTAGTTGATTGGCATGTAAAGGTAAAAAGAAAAATGCTTCAATAAGAGAACTAAGTAATAATATTGATATCATGATTGGTAAGATTTGCATAAATTTACCAGTTTGACCAGTCATAAGTAAAATTGGTAAAAAAGCAAATATTGTTGTAGCTGTTGCAGTTAAAACAGCAGGGTACATCTCTATTGCACCATCACGAGCAGCTTCAAATTTATCTTTACCCATCTCCATATGTCTATAGATATTTTCCCCAACAACAATTGCTTCATCAACTAACATCCCTAAAGCTATTAATGCCCCAAGAAGAGATAACATATTTAAACTATACCCTAAAGCATCAGCAGAGATAAGTCCTATCATAAATGAAGTTGGGATACCTATTGCAATAACTAAAGCAATTCTCACATTAATAAATAACAATAAGGCAATAAATAAAAGTACAAGACCAAATAAGATATTTGAAACTACTGTGTTAAGTCTATTCTTAACCCAAATAGAAGTATCAATATATGTATCAAATTGCACATTTGTATATTGCTTTTCAAACTCTTTTGTAATTTCCTTAATTTGCTTTACTAAATCAATTGCATCACCCTCTTCGCTTTTACTAATACTAACAGCTACATTTCTTTCACCATTAAAGTGAGACTTATCTTGAACATCTCCATATGTATAAGTTATATCTGCTATATCTTTTATTCTAAGTTTAGTTTCTCCAACTTTTATTATTGTATTTTTAATAGTTTCTACATCTTTTTCACCATTAAAAGTACTTAAATAATAATGTCTTGAAGTATCTTTAATAATCCCCACGGGAAATATTGTACTTAATGATTGAATAGCACTAATAACAGCTGTATTAGATAGATTAAAAGCTTCAATTTTAGATTCATTAAAAATGATATGTAACTCTTTATCACTTTTTCCTAAAACACTAACATTTTCTAAATCTTTTAATTGCTGTATTTTTGATTTAACATCATCAGCAATATCTAATAACTCTTCTTTTGAGGTATTGTTTTTTGAATAAACAGCAACAGTAATCAAAGGAAAATTATGAATCATATTTTTAACTATTGGCTCATCCATGTCTGATGGCAAATTAGTTTTAACTTTTGTAACAATATCTTTTATATCATCTACTACTAAATTTGAATCTTCACCCTGCTTTAATTCAGCAGTTATAGTAAAATATCCATTTTTAATAACCGATGTTATTTTATCAACTTCCCCTACACTTAATAGTTCATCTTCAATATCTTCAACTGCAATTTTATCAAGTAAATCGGAACTTGCTCCTGCATAAGTCCCAGTTATTGTAACCGCATCCATATTTGATGGCGGGAATATCTCTTTTGGGATTTGGAAATAAGCGAATACTGATAGTATAAAAATAAAGAAAAGTAAAAAATGGTTTAGTATTGGCTTTTTAAGTCCGAACTCAATAATTGTTTTTATCATTTGATTTTTGTTCCGTTTGCTTCTTCTATTGAATAAATTAAAAGTGAATCTTCAACTTGGTTTTTAAATTTCATATCCTCTAATTGCTGAGCAAGGAATTTATTTTCCTCTTTCAATGAAATATAATGGGCATATAATTTATTTATATCCTTACTTTTATAATATATATTATTCATGATATATAATTTAGGTACAAATAAAATCAAAGCAATTAATAAAATACCGAAAACAATAAGTATTGAATTTTTTGCATTTAATCTAGTCAAATTTAAAAACCCTTAATTTTGAACTTCTACTTCTTGGGTTTTGTCTAATCTCTTCTTTTGTAGGAACTATTGGCTTTTTTGTTAAAATTTTTCCTAAAGCATGGTTGTTTCCACAATCACATCTAAATGCATCTTTTGGACAAACACAAGACTTACTCCATTTTTTAAAATAGTTTTTTACTATTCTATCTTCTAGTGAGTGGAAAGAAATAATTGCAATAATACAATCCTTTGGTTTATTCTCCTCAATAGAATCAAAAAGTCTTTCTAATACTCCAAGTTCATCATTAACTTCAATTCTAATTCCCTGAAAAGGTAATGTAGCTGGATGTATTTTACCCTTTGACATTTTTTTTGCTAAAAAATCAGCAAGTTCTTTTGCAGAAGAGAATGGTCTATTGTTAACAATTAAAGAAGCAACTTTTTTATATTCTCTTACCTCTCCTAAATCATGAAAAACTCTTTCTAATTCATGTTGAGAGTAAGTATTTACTACAACTGAAGCATCTAATGGTTTTGTTTGATCCATTCTCATATCAAGGGTATCACTATCAAAACCAAAACCTCTTTCATTTTTATCAAGCTGTAAAGATGATACACCAATATCTGCTAAAATTCCTTTTATATTAAATCCCCTAAAGGTTTCAATTACATGTTCAAAATTTCCTTGATTGAACAAAACTCTATTTTTATAAGGTTCTAATCTTTTTTTAGAAAACAATAATGCTTCTTCATCTTGGTCATTACAAATTAGTTGAATATTTTCATTTTGTTCTATTAAACCGATACTATGACCCGCATAGCCAGTTGTACAATCTATAATATAACCTTCATTGATTTCACTAAAAGTTTCCAAAACCTCATTAAAAAGTACTGGAATATGTGGTATTTCCATTCATTAAGCCTTTTAAAGCAATTTAGTATTTTAATCGCTATTTGATATAATATTCTACCCAAAATTTTATTTAAGGTTTTTTAATAATGATTGATCCAAATACTGTAAAACTTTTATCCAATTTATCTCTTACTATGTTTAGAAAAAATTTCTTTGGTATATATCATGGTGCAATATCTGCAAAAGTTGACCATAACTCATTTATTATAAATACATCAGATGCGATTTTTGATGAAATGGATGAAAGATCATTTTGTAAGCTAACAATGAATAAAAAAGATTATAGATGGAATATTGCAAGTATTGAATCAGATATACATTCAACTATTTATACTAATATCCACGAAGCAAAATATATTGCCTTTGGTGTTCCTATTTATACAACAGCTTATACCTTTGACCATGATGAAATTATATTAGATGATTATTTCGGTAAAACTACATTTGGTAAAATCAATATTTATGACCCTGGTAACTTCGACAGTTGGTATGATAGAAATGCTTTAGAGATTACAAAATACCTGAAAGAAACTAATAATCATGTAATGGTAATTAGAGGAATTGGTACATATGTATATGATAGAGACATAAATAATTTAGTTAAAAGAGTAGCAATTTTAGAGAACTCTTGCAGACTTTTAAGCATAAAATCATCATATTAATAACAATTTTTTCTATATTTATAGAAAATAAGTTATGAAAGCCCCTAGTTTTAGCTATTTCAAAGGAAATATACTATAAAGTTTACTGATATTTTAATCTTACACAAGGAGTTCTTCTATGAACAAAGCTGAATTTATTGATGCAGTTGCAGCAAAAGCTGGTTTATCTAAAAAAGATGCTAAAGGTGCAGTTGACGCTGTATTAGATACTATTACTGAGACTTTAGTAAAAAAAGAAACTGTTAGTTTCATCGGATTTGGTACTTTTAGTACTGCTGATAGAGCTGAGAGAACTGCAAAAGTTCCTGGAACTGACAAAACTGTTACAGTACCAGCAACAACTGTAGCAAAATTCAAAGTTGGTAAAGCTTTAAAAGAAGCAGTAGCTAAATAATTACTACTTCTTAATAATTATAAAAAGGGTCTATCGAAAGATAGGCCCTTTTTTAATTCCTAATTTTTTAAAAATTAAACATAAATTAATTAAATAACGGATAAAATTTCATCCTTAATTTATTAGGTGCCGCTATGGTGAAATTGGTAAACACGCCGGATTCAAAATCTAGTTATTAATTAGCATGAGACACTAATAAATAGTGCGTTTAAAGACATAGGACACAATTTAGGGACACAAATTAATTAAACCTTTCAAGCCGCTATGGAGAAATTGGTAGACTCGAGAGATTCAAAATCTCTTGCTCTTTGAGCGTGTCGGTTCGAGTCCGACTAGCGGTACCATTAGATAATATACACTTTATTTAAATAAATATAAAATCTTAAATTAAGTATTTGCTAATTAATTTGAGAGTCAAGCTCATTAAATCATAAATTTATTTTTTGATATTACTAATTTCAGAATCATCTATAATCCAATCTTTTTGAATTTTATACGAATTACGAATTCTTCCATTAATTTTTTTTGTCACTAAATTTTTAATTCTTTGTAACTTAATTAATTGATCTTTTGAAAAGACTTTTGAGTCATAATTATTAAAAGTATGAATATTTATCATAGATTCTGAGTTTGATTCAAGTTTGTTTCTAAATACTACTCTTTTTATTGGAGTATTTTGACTTTTTTCTTTTAGTTTTATTGAAACTTTTTTCTTCATACTAACTCCTCTTTGAAAATTATACCAAAGATTTCTGAAATTGCTAAATTTCTATGATATAAACTTTTGCGAGTATAAGGATAAGTTAGAGAAAGTTCATCTACTAATTGTTTCCCGATTTTTTCCACTTCCTCTTTTTCTATTGCTATGTGTCCCTCATATGAAGCTATATATGTTCTATCTGCTGAAACTACTCTAACTTCATTTATTTGATCAAAAGTAAGTAGAATTGTTAAGTCTGCAATACTATGAGAGGTATAACTTGGATGATTATGAATATTAATATATTTTTCATCTCGTTTCATTTTTGACTTATAACTACTTAAAGGACATCTATTATAATCACCTTCAACTATACCCAATCTATTACCTGTACTTATTTCAATCATTTGACAACATTCTTTTCCAGTATTTGAATATATTTTAAGTATTTCATTTTCATCTTCTGCATATTCTCCTACTGTTCTTTTTCTTAGTTCTTCAATAGTTTCAGGCCTCAATTCAGCTTCAACAATATCTTCAGAAAATAAATCATCCATTAAATAACCTTTTAATTTAAACAATAATTTTTTAATAATTAAATATATTTTAATTTTTACTTAATTATTTAAACCTCTCTTTATGAAAAAGCATCTTATCTTTTTTAATCAATCTATCTTTAAAAAAAGCATATAAGAAAATTCCACATAAAAAAATAGATAAATAAATTAAACTCTCAATCATATTTTATCTCACTTTTAATTAGCTCTTACAGCTATTACCTTTCCTATTATAGTTACTTCATCACAATAAAATATTTCTGGTAAATATAGTTTGTTATATGATAGAAGTTGAATCTTTTTTAATTCTTCTATTAATATTACTTGTTTTACTAATATCCCATTTGGAGTATTAACAACATAAACATCATCTTCATTCAATTTAGGAGTTATAGATGTTTTATCAATAAAAACAATTGAATTATCTTTGATAACTGGTTCCATTGATTCACCTGTTACATTTAATGCTTCAATATGCTTTGCTTTTTCTATTCCTCCAAGTCTTTTTATTGTGTTTAAATCTAAATCTAAATATTCACAATTTTCTTCATCATTAAATGCTCCACCACCAGCAGAACTATTTACATTTTTAAAGTATTTAACACTAATAATCTTATCTGTAGTTTTATGAAGTGATTCTGGCATTTGATCAAATAGTATATAGTTAATTACAATGTTCTCTTTTGCACAGAAATTTATAATTGGCTGTAAAGGTATCTTATTTTCAGTTTTAGATCTACTATAATGTTCAGTTGATATCTCTAAAGCTTTTGCTATATCTTTATCAAAAACTCTACAATCATTCTTTTCTTGTAGATAAACTCTTATTTTTTGCATTACTGATTCAAAGTTACTACTTATCATTTTAAACCTTTTTCTGTTGATTTTAGTATTTTAACTAAATAAAAAAAAAAGATTAAAAATATTGCAGATTGCAAATATTTAAAATATATTTTTCTATCAAACTCTAATGTTTCTAAATTATGATAAATGATAAATTTACTTTTAGTTTCATAATATTATAACTTATTTATTTAATTATAATTATCTTCAAATCCAATTATTTTTAATGCAATTTTTAATTTTTCTTCATCACCATAGTAATACTCCTCTAGTAATGGCTTAATTTTATATTCTTTAACAAAGTCTAAATCTGACTCAGGTATATTCATGAAATAACTATGTCCTATTTGATACTCTTCACCTAAGTCTTTTTTAATTTGTTCATTAAGTTTTACAAATTCATTTGAAAAACCTTTAATTACTAAATCAGTATTTGGTAACATTTTAAGAAAGGTAAATCTTCTTCTCAAAGCAACGTCAATTAATGCAATGGATTTATCTGTAGTATTCATAGTTCCAATAATATAAAGATTTGATGGTACTTTAAATTTTTCTTTTGAATAAGGAAGAGTAACTTCATAATTATCTCTTTTTGATTCTTCAATAAGTGTAATTAATTCTCCAAATATTTTTGAGATATTACCTCTATTAATTTCATCAATTACTAAAAAAAAGTTTTTACCATTAATGTAGTTAATTTCTTCAATAAATGATTTACATAAATTATATATGATTAAATTATTCCCTCCATAAAACTTATCAAAATATAATCTTAAATTTTCTATTTTTCTATTTTTTATTTCTTCTAATGTAATATTACCATTATTGATATTTTCTAAAAGTTCTAATATCATTTTTTTTGATATTTGTATTAAATTATCACTATTATTTTCTTCATCTTTTAAAAATATATCTTCATTGGTAATTTTTTCTATTCTAAATATTCGATGCTCACTTTTAAACATTCGATTAATAATTTTTTCTTCATTTAAGTTAACTTTAGAAGAAGCTGAATTAGAAATATTTTTAAATATTCCATCTTTTAAATAAATTTTTCCTTCCTCATTTGGTCTAAAACCTTCAATGAAATCTTCATATCCAAAGCTTTGATGAAATGTTATGAACTCAACTCTTTTTTCATTTTTTATATTTAAAAATATTTCATTTGAATCATCGTTATATTCATTTTTTTTTATTGAATCAAATATTTCTTTTTGAGATTTACCCTCTTCTATTAAAGAAATTAACTTTTTATAATTATGAGTTTTACCAACACCGGGTGCACCATAAAGAATTATGTTTTTTATTAAGTTTTTATTACTCTTTATGAGGTTCCCTTTATCAATATATTTTTCTTCTAATTTATCTAAATTCTTTATAAAAATTATGTATTGTTTTAATCCATTACTCGGATCAGTATTCTGGTGTCTTTTATTGTATTCTTCTAAATCACCTTTTTCTAATCTATTCAAAATTATGTTTAAAAGTTCTATATCATCAATTCTAAAAATGCTTTCATTTATAATATCTTTCAGTCTAGTTAGTTCTCTAAAATATGATGTTTTAGTTCCTTCCGCGTATTTAGAACCATTTTGTTGAAGAATCATATCGCCAAACCAATATTTTTTAAATTCTTCTTCATAATCTTTTTTTGAAGCAACTGTTCTGGAACTTAAATAATTAGTAAGTTTTTCAGACAAAAATTTTAATATCACTTTGAAATATTTAGTATCTTCAAACTCATTATTTCCTTTGTATTGAAAATACAATGCAGCATATCTATCATAAGATGTATCTAAAAATTCATTTCTTTCAAATTTCGAAAAAATTACTGAATCATATATTCCAACTAAATTAAAAATTTCATTCACTTGTTCTTTAATAAAATTAAAAATATTCTCATTTTCTTTTTGTCTGTTACCACTAAACTCTTGTGTAGTACCACATTGAATTTTAATTCCTCGAATATCTACACCAAGCCATATTGAATAACCTGTATATTCTTTAATATCAGTATTATTTATCTTAAATTGATTCCAGAAATACTTTTTATAATTTCCACTATTTTGCCATCTATTATCAAGTCCAATTGGACTTAAATTCTCTGGACAAACTAATTCTGTAAACTTATTAAAATCTCTCAACAAGTTTTTAAAATCTTCTTGATATTCTGGTTTTGAATTAATATTTAATCCAATAATATTCCCATTATTGTTTTCAGTAACTTTTTCAAAAAGCTCAAAATTCATTCATTTTCTCCAATCTATTTTTTATCTCTTCTGTATATTCTTTATATCCATCATCTTCAAATTTCAAATCAATACTTTTAATTTTTAAATTCACTAAATTATAATCTTTCCCAAGTCTCAAATCTTCATCAACATCCAAGATATGTTTTGGATATAAAAGTATGGTATCTCTAATATTAAAATTTATTCCATAGGTAAACATCTGATATTTATCATGAGTTTTTAAATCATCTTTATTTTTAACTAATTTATATTTTGTATCAATTATTTGAGTTTCTGTTTTAATATCTGGTTTTAATTTTAAATTCCCAAAGTTTCTTTCACATTGCAATAAAGTTGAAGAATCTATTTCTTTATAAAGATTTCCTATAAACTTTTCAAACACTTCACTCATATCAAATAAAAATGCAAAACTTTTTTGAGTTGAATTATTAACTAATGGTGAAAGCTTTTTTAATATCATCATAGCAATTTCATAAGACTTTTCAAATCTTTGGTTTAACCTATCAAATTTAAAATTGATCCTATTTATATCTATATGAGAATAATAAACTTCATCAAAAACGGAATCACACTTATGTAAATTTGAATAAGAAGAGTATCTTTTAAATATTTTGATTGCATATAAAAAGAATTTGTTTAGTTCATTATCAGTTGAAAATTCATCAAATTCACAATAAATATTCATATGATAAAAGTTTTGAAAGTTTTTCTCAATAAGATACTTACCTCTTAATACTTTTAAGTTCTCTTCTCTTGTTATATATGTTTTATAAATACCTCTTTTTAATTCATGAAGTAATGAATCAGCAAAGAATCTGATAAAAAGTTCAAGATATTTAAAATTTGTGTTTTGTAAATTTGCAATATCAGGATTTGATATTTTTATATCATAAGCTTTTAAAAGCATATATATGAATATATTTAGATTTTGTTCTTCTTTATTTGAGATTTTTGGAATGATGAAATAGTTCTCATTTTCTATTGATAAAAAACCACATCTATTTTTTGGTTTAATTCTATTGAAGTTTATTTCAAAATGTTCATGTAATGATTTATTTTCTTTGATATAGGATTCTAAGGATTTTGTAATATTTTGATTTTCAAATAGATAATTCATCATTTTCTTTTATAATCTTTTAGTTGATTTATAATACTCTTATTTACTAAAAAAGAGATTATTTCATAAATTAGTATACAGAATTTTCAATATAATATAATGTCTACTTATAAAAATAAATTAACCTTCATATCAATTTTCTACTAAATTATATACAAATTGCAATATATTTTCAATAAATTATTACAAGGTGTAATAAAATGAAGATACATTTAGATTTAGACTGTTACTTTGTAAGTGCAGAAAGAACAAGGTATCCTTTTTTAAAAGGGAAAAATGTAGTAGTTGTTAAAAGCTCTGATAATAAGATATTTTCAAATAAAAACAAAGATGGTGTTTTATTAAATGATAGTGGTGCTTTTAATTCAGTATTAGAGTTTAGAAACAATTATGATGCAAATAATATATTAGGTGCTTGGAGAAAAGAGTTTATAAGTGATGAAGGTTATATACATGGAATTGTAATAGCAAAATCATATGAAGCAAAGAAATATGGAATAAAAACAGGAACACCATTAAAAGAAGCCTTAGTCTTATGTCCTAATTTATTAATACTTCCTTCAGATCATTTATATTATCAAACCCTTTCTCAAAAGCTAAAGGAGTATTTAGAATATCATATACCTGTATTAGAACAATATTCAATAGATGAGTTCTTTGGAGATTTAAATGGTTGGATAAAAGATGAAGATACATTAGATTTTATTACAAAATTAAGAGATGATATATTAAGAATATTTGATCTTCCTATTACTATTGGAGCATCTAAATCAAAATGGATAGCAAAATTTCTAACTGATACAGTAAAACCATTTGGAGTAACTGCAGTTCCCCAAGAAAAAGTATTTGATACAACAGATCATATTGATGTAAATGATTTCCCTGGTATTGGACGTGCTTTATCTAAAAGATGTGATTACTTTAAAATTAAAACATTAGGTGAATTAAGAGCAAAACCAAGATTCTTTGAACCATATGGTAAGACTGGACGTGATTTATATAAAAGGATTTGTGGAATTGATAATGAAAAGGTAATTGCTTATTCTGATAGAAGAGGAATTGGTATAAGTAGAAACTTTGTAGCAATTTTAGATAGGAATGAAGTATTTAGAAGAGTAATGGTTTTAGCAAGGTATTTATCATATACAATTACAAAGTTAAAATTAAACCCAACAACTTTTTATTTTAAAATTAGATATGAGTATGGAGGAAAAGCATCTCAATCAATTACTTACAATAGATTGTTTAATGAAAGATTTTTAATAGATTTAGCACAAGAGATGATAAAGAAGTTAGATTTTCATATAAATCATAAGATTCATTTTATAGCCATATCTGCTTCAAATTTTATTAGTCGAGCAAATCAAAAGACATTATCTTTAGTTGATTTAGAAAGGGATAGTAAGTTTAAATCTTTAAATGAAAAGCTTGAAAAAGTGAGAGATAAATATGGTGTTGATGTTGTTAGGTATGGGAGAGAATTTGAGGTTTAAAAGTTACCCAATTCAAATTGGGTAATTTTATCTTTCTATAAAGATTATCTATTTTATCTTCTTATTTAATCTGTGAACTATTCTCTACTATAATTTGAGGTACACCTTTATACTCATCAATATAACCAGTAACACAAATGTTTTTATATTTAAACATACTTTCTGGATTCCCACTAAAACTATTTCTACTTCTTTCAAAGATAACAGCTGTAAACAATTGATTTGGATATGGCAAATCAAAGTTTAAAAAGGTGGGTGCTCCATTTGATGATTTAGCGTAATAAGTTCCTACAACTTTTCCACAAACAGTTTTTTCTAGTCCTATGTAATTACTTGCTTCACTTGAAGATATTGAAGAAGCAAATAGGGATATGCTAAAAGTTAGTAACAGTAAAATCTTTTTCATTTATTTCCTTTTGGTATATTTAAAGAATAACCTTTATTTGAATAGTTTTCAAATAGTTCATAAAAGGTTTTTGTTCTTATTTTATTAATTATATTTCTAATAGTATAAACTGTTGCATTGTCTTTCTTCCATACTTTTTCTCTTATCTCATCAATTGTAAATATTTTAGTAGTATCTTGAAGTAGTGTTAATACAAGTTTTTTCTCTAACTTTGTAAATGTAATTTCATTTTTTTTTGAATCAAAGAATCTATTTAGATAACTATCATAGTAAAAGCCTTTACCTAAATTAATTGTTGAATTTATATCTGAATCAATTAACTTTTGAATGTATTGTTCAAGTGTAAGTTTTTCTTGTTCTAATTTCTTTTTTATTTTAGTAGAATCTTTTTTAGTTAGTTGGTAGTCAATATGTAACATAGCTATTTCCTTTGATAACAAAAAATATTATAACTAAAGAATGTCTCCTAAATATCTCATTCTAATTTAAATTAAAAGATTTGCTATAATTTTTCTATGAAAACATTATTCAGATATTTAAAGATTGCTATTGTTAGTGGTGCTATTAGTTTTGCATTAATATCAATTACAATTAATTTCATGGATAAAAGAATTAAAGAAGAGTTACCCAACTTTATGAATGCTTCTGAGGATATAAAAATATTAACTGATACTTTGAGTTTATGTACAGGTTTGATGCTTTCTAATCCAATTAAACAAAACCATGAAACTTGTAAATTAATAAGCAGTAAGTTAGAAGTGAAAGTAGAAAAGTTAAAAGAGGATAATCCTTACATTAACTTTTACACTACTTACATAAAAAGACAAGAGTTTTAATTTATATAAGGGTTTAAATTCCCTTATAGTTTTTCTACTCTTTTATTCTTGATTCTCTCCCAATCACTAATTGGGTCAAGTTTATTCCAAACTTCCATCATCTTTCTTTCTTGTTTAGATAGATTAACTTTATACTTATCACTCATATAAAAATAGATTCTTGCGATATCACCTCTTATATCTTCTTTTACATAAGCTCTTTTACCTTTGAAGTCTACTTGGAATTCACAATTACCATATTGTTCTTTTATAGGATTATTAGCACCATATCTATAATTACTTCTATCTCCATTTATTTCTCCAATTGCAGGAACTAAGTTATGCATATCTGCTTCCATTTCATTAAAGGTTTTATCACTCTTACAAGCTTTTCTTCCACCATCTCTCCAGCATTGTAGATGTCTTCCAAAGTTGTGTGCAGGCATTACATGTTCCCATTCAATTCTCTCAGCTCTTGTATTTACTTTACCTGATTTATAAAATGGTTTTCTTGGACTGTAATACTTTTCATCTTTAATAATTAAAGCTTTTTGTTTACCATTATCATCTTTTATTTCATATGGATTAGAACAATAGAATGTGATTTGATTATCATAGTAAACTTTTTTTAGTAAGTCTTTTTTAGATTTAGAAAAAGAAGCTGCATTTAAAAGAAATGGAATGGTAAATAGTAGTAGAAATAGTTTCATTATAGTTTATCTCCTCATTTTAATTATTGTATAATATCATCATTAACTTCTAAAATATTTTTTAAATCTCCAATATCTTTTAATACAAAAGGAGATGACTCTATTTCTTCTCTCTTCGAAATATTATTACTAGGACTTACAGCTTCAAGTAATATTAATTTTTTTGATTTACAATTTAGTTCATCAATTAATCTAAAGTCAGATAAGTCGCCATCAATTAAACTATAATCTAAATATTTCTTATTCAATAATAATTTATCTTTGAAGTCTTTCTTAGTTATTAGACATAAAGTATTTACTCCTAAATGTTCTTTATTTTTTGCAATATGGATATCATAAGAATAAGTTAAATAATAATTACTAAATTTTGATGCACTTTTTCTTTGTGTAGAATTATATTTTGTGTAGTCATAGAAAATTATACCTGAAAATATTTCAAAAATTTTATACTCTTTTCCAATAATAAGTTCTTTATTTATAGGAGTTTCTAAATCAATAATCTTTTCTAAATAATACTTATTAACAATATTCTTCTCATATAAATGAGTTTTGTTAAATTTTGAAATCTCTTCTTTCAAATTATGTGTAATTGAAATATTAATATTTTCCCACAATATATCAGAATAACCATTTAATCTTATTACTGGATTTTTTAACCTAATAAATTTTAAAATATCTAAACATAAATTTTCTAAAAAAATATCAGTTTTATACAAAAAAGTTATTGTTTTAAGTAATTTAAAAAATATTCCATTATCATTCTTGAAAGTTATTTTTTCTTTTTCTTTTGATATGTTATAACCTAAACAAAAATTTTCACATGTTCCAGACATTATACAAATATCAACTTTAGAAGATAATTTAGGTGCAAGTGATAACATTCCAATTCTGAATTGGTCATTATTTTTATAATGAAAGCGAGAAATATTTTTTTCAATATCATTTTTGGTTTTTTTAATTTTTTGTTCAGTATGTTTTTCTTGTATTAAATTGAACTTCAAATTTAAAATTTCATCTTCTTTTAATTCACATACCTTTTTTTTAAATGTTTTAACATATGATTTAGAATATTGTTTTATATCTAATAAGTTTGATAAAAGTTCAGATAAATTGATTTTTTGTTTTTTTATACCAATTCTTGTTTTAATATGAATTTCTTCCTTAGATGAAAAAGAGTCTTTTGTTATACTAAAGTCACTTAGTGAATACATTGTAAAACCTTTTTTAGTTGTACAATTAGTTTTTTGTCTTCACAATATATATAACAACCTTTCATTCCCCTAGACATTAACGTTCTATATGTATTTTTAATGATCTTATTGACCTTAGTTTCTATCTCAATTACTCTTTGAATATCGTTTGATTTTATAGCTTCTTTTAGTCTAGTCTTATAACCTTTTAAAGATTGGTCAGTTCTTGCTCTGTTTATTGGATTAGTAACTATTTTTCCATCTTCATAAGTTAAATCATCACCAATAATTACTCCTATATAATCTACTTCTAATCCTTGACAAGTATGAATACATCCAATTTGTTCAACTGATTCAGGTTTAATAATCCAAAGGCTTCCATCTGTATTTAAATTCCATTGCATTTCAAATCCATATTCAGGAATATGAATGTCCATTTGATTTTTATCTTTTTTACTGTCCCAGTTCCAACAATAACCAGCAACTAGTCTTGCTTTATTATTGATTTTGTTCTTTTTATATATTGCATCTCTTAAATCATTTGGATTATCAAATATTTTAAAATCATATTCATTTAAATCTAACGTGGTATTTGCAGTTTCTCTAATCTGTAGAACATTATCAAGCCAAGCTAAATATCCATCAGAACCATTACATCTAAACTGTGAAGTTAATTCCATAACTTCTACATTTGCATTGTAATACTCTGCCCATTTTCTTATTTCAGATTCTTCACCGATATCATTAAATGTAACAGTTTGATCCTCATCTAAAAAGAATATTACTGATTTAGAAGAGTAAATAGACTCTTTTATTTGATTCTCTCCTAAATTTCCATATAGTCCAGACTTTTCATTCATTCTATGTGCTTCATCAATAATAAGACAATCATATGAATTTTCAACACAGTCAACAAATGAACCTGAACCAGTAAATAAATTAGATATTTCTGTTTTCTTTAACGTACCAGTTAGTTTTGATTCATATACAGTTCTAGGAGCAGCATTTTTACTTACATATCTAGAGTTAAAACCTTTTTTTGTAAGTTCGGCTAATAAATTAATTGCAATAACTGACTTTCCAGTACCTGGCCCACCATGAACGATAAGTACATTTTTATTTCTTTTATCAGATTTTCTAGCTAATTGTAATGCAGTTTCATAAACAATTTTTTGGTTATCTATCATTGTAAATTCATCATTACCTTTAATCATAGAACTTATTGAATCAGCTAAAGTTTTAGAAGGTCTTATTTTACTATTATCAATTCTACTCATTACATCATTTTTATCGCCATTAGAAATATGTGATGATATAAAATCAATTAAAGAACTTCTTTCACCTTTAATAAATACTGGTGCTTTTGATAGATAGTTTCCATAGAATTCATTTTTTAATACATTATCATTAGTGTAGTTATGTAAATAAGCACATGGAATTAATTTAATGTTTTCAACTTCAACAACTTTATTAAAACCTTCAAGTAGTTTTACATAAGACCATGCCTGATAAGAAGGATGAGTAGTTTCTCTAAGACCTTTATTTAAAAAAGTTTTTATAATTCCATCTTTTGAAGTAAGTTCAGCTTCACTCCATTGTTTTAACTCAATGATTACAACTTTATCAACATTGTTTTTATCTTGACCAGAAATTATGATATCAATTCTATTCCCAGTTCTTGGGATATTGTATTCTATTGAAACATTTGAGTCATTAGGGATTTTATCACTATATAAAACTTTGGCCATTTCATTTAATGAGTTTTTCCAAGATATATACTCATTCTTCGCTGTTTTTCTACCTAAGCTAACTTCAACTGCATTAGCAATAATATCTTCAATTTCAATATCATTAACTAATACATCTTCTAAAAATTGTTTTTTTGTTTTTTTATAAACTATCATAGTTCAGTATACTTTTTTGCAGAACCTTTAACTTTTGCTACAGGATACTTTTCTTCATTTTTTTTCATTTTTTCAATAATTGCTTCATCTAAATTAATGTTTAGTTTCATACATATTCTAAGTAAATATATAGCTATATCAGCAACTTCTTCTTTTGCATGTTGTTTTTTTGATTCATTTAGATTGTAAGATTGCTCTTCTGTAAGCCACTGAAATATTTCAACTAACTCTGAAGCTTCTACACTTAATGCCATAGATAGATTTTTAGGAGAATGGAACTGTTCCCAGTCTCTTTCTTCTGAGAATTTCTTTAATATAGATTTTAATTTTTCAATATTCAATATTTTTCCTTTATTCCAAATTTCTTAATTTTCTTAAATAAAATATGTCTTATTTTCATTCTATAACTTTTACAGAATCTGTAATTATTCCTTTTGGATTAATAATACATAATTCTTCACTTTGATGATGTGAAAATGCATAAATATGACTCTTAAAAACTTCACATTTTAAGACAATTCTATCTAAATTTTTATCTTCTTCTTGCTCTAATTCATATGCAAAATATCTTGCTTTTTCAATATCTAATGACCAAGATTGACCAAAGTCTAAAATATTTCCTTCTGATTCTATAATACTAGTACCTCTATAAATTTCTACAATATCAGGTAAATTGTTAAAAGTTTTTTTATCTGATTCTGTCATTAAATGATACAAATTTTTAGTTATCTTTGGAAGTGGTTCCCAACTTTCTGATTCATTATAAAGGTATAGTTCTAACAATCCACCTGTTTTATAGATTTTAAAAGCTCTAATTAAAATATGTAATGTTTCATAAGTTTCTTCTGATAGTACACCATATTTATCAATAAACTTACATACATCTTCAATAAATTGTTCTCTATCAGTAAGTATCTCATAATTTAATAAATAATCACCAACTTCTTCAAAAATATAATCTAAACCATCAGAATAAAGTGAAATTCTTTTTTGATAAACTTCAACATCAACACACATTTCATTTATAATAAAATTTCTAACATTTAATGTCATTAATAAGCCTTTTAATATAATTGTGTATTTTATACATTCTCTTCAGCTAATGTATATTTGTAGCAATCATAGTTACTATTAAAAATAGATTCAATTGAATATTCAATTTGTAATAAACCAGAATTTGTCTTATCTTCATACTCCATAAATTTAAGGTCTACGAAATATTTATTATCAAATACTTTAATTTCAACTTGTTTAAATATGTCTAAATTTATCAATAAACAAAAATCTATTTTAAAATTATAAATTGAGTATACAGGAGTATCATTAATGTGGCATAAATAATCATTTTCAATTGTATTTGCATTTTTAACTGTAAAAGGTACATTATCATTATTTTCCCATATTAATTTTCTTAAATAACTTCTTACTTTATTTGAGCCAATAAATATAATACTATTTTTAATTAGTATTTTATCTCTCAGGATATTTATAATTAAATCTTCTTCTGAAATAAATTCTTTGTTTTTATAATCAATTTTATTAAAAATATCTCTAAAAAGTTTTATATATACTTGTTTATTCATTAATTCAGAATATGTGTCTTCTTCATAAGATTTATTTATTTCATTACTTATTAAATCTCTTTTATTAATACCCTGAATATTTAATTTTAGTGATTCATATTTTGTTTCTTCAACTTCTATTACTGAATTAAATAACTTTAGTGGTAATATAGAATCATCTTTTTTAAATGCACTTTTTGACAGATATTTTTTTAGTTCAACAATTCGACTTTCATTAATAGGTGTATTATAAACTTCTTCTTCAGTTGCATCTTTAATCTTATCTATAATTGCATTTATAGATTTTTTATAATTATTAATTAAATCCAGAATATTTTCTGTATTTAAAAGTGCTTTCACCTTAGATTCTGTTTCAACTTCAAAAACCAATAATTCTTCTAAATATGATATTATTGAATCTCTGAAAGGAATATCTACTAATTCAGAAAAAATAAAATCATATAAAGAATCAGATATTTTAAATTCATTTTTTGAATTTGAAATAATTAAAGCAATAATACAATCTTTAACATTGGAGATATTCTCTCCTCCAAATCCAGAATAAATTCTTCCAGAGATATGTTCTTCTTCATGTATTCTGTTAAATTTTTTTATTAATTTTTTTGAGATACCATTATTTGTGATATTAGAAAAAGGATATAAATTAAGTAAGTATGTTTCTAAAATTTCCGACGCATAATTATTATTAAATACATTTGAAAAATCTTTTTCGTCTAAAGGTGTTATTTTATCTCCCTTTATCAATGAAAATATGATTTTTCTATCTAATGTTGTTAATTCATCTGAATTCTTATTGAAAATATAAGATGCAGTAATTACCTTTGACTGAAACCAAATATTTTTTAAAGCGATAGTAAATACATCTTCAAGTTTTTCTTCATTGTTATTTAATATAAATTTCAAAAGTTTTTCATCTTTCTCTTTTAAAAAAAATGAAGTTGATAAAATTTCTTTTTTCCAAAGATAATCAATATGTGTCTTTTTCATTGAAAATTGGTTAGAATACCAATTATTAACTATGTTAACACTCCAAATTGATGCATCATAATTTTTAAATTTAAGAGACTCAATAATTAGACTATTAGATAAAATAAGGTGATCGAATAAAACATTCGAGTAGTTAGAAATAATTTCCCAATTTTCTTCAAACTCACTATATTTACTACCCCAAGACTCCCATGAACCTATATATGTTTTTAAAAGACTGTTAAGATTAGAAATTTCTTTTCTTCTATTTTCTTTTAATAAATTAATCCATAAATCTACATGTAATTCCATCAATCCCTTTTGAATTTCATGATGAAGTTTCTCACCTTGTTTACTAAAAGAATAAGGATAAAAACTAGATAGACTTCTGTAAAAATAATCTTCTGATATTATTTTAGAAATAAGAATTTTATTCAATGAATAAAATTCACTTAATAGGTTATAATATAGTTTATGAGAGAAAAATGAATTATTAGATAGTAATAACCAATTATCGATTTTACCTTCATCATTAATGAATGAAGTTATACTAAATATAGTTTGTAAAAAATCTCGTAAAGTTTCTTCTTCATCATCAAAAAGTCTTTGATTATTTGAATTTATAGCTTTATCAATATTATTAAACAAAGAATTTACAATATTTTCAACATCATCATCTTCAAATGGATTATTAGAAATAAACTTGTAACTACGCCTAATTAAAAAATTTTCTATTACTGTAAATTTATCATTTTTAAGTAAAGCTAAGTCAAAATCTTTATAAGAATATCCATCAACTGTAGTTGGTAAAAAAAGCTCCATATTTTCCTTAATTAAAAAATATGAATTTCTAAACATCCATAACTTTATAGCTAGTGATAAAAAAGTAAAATTAATATCTAATAAATATTGTTTTTTTTTAAATTTTCTAGAAACTTTATCTAGGTTATCTTTAGATTTTTCAAAAAAATGAAAAGAGATTTTTTGATTTGCATTAATACTTGTTGGTAATAAACTTAATTTATCTGGAATTTTGGGAATCAAGGAATAAAGTCTTTTTCTAATTTCTTCTTCTAAAACTATATTTGTAGTATATTTTTTAATTATTTCATTTTGTTTAGTTTTGTTTATAAAATTAAATGTTGAATGAAGAAGCCAACTAAGTAATAATAAATTTAATAAAAACCAAAAACTGTAAATCAATGAAATTACAATACTTAATTCATCAATTAGAAAAGGTTTAAAGTAATTATCTAAAATTATAATTGCACTTAAAGAAAGTCCACTAAAGCCAACTAACATAAATCCTGAATATCTATTATAAATTTTCCACAAAGACTTATTTGCAATATCATCTTTAATAAGTACACCAACAAATCCAATAACTAAAGGAAAAATTACAGCTAATATCGTAAGTTGTCCATTAAATATAGTATCTTTAAAATCTAAATTTTTTTTAAAAAAAAGAAAGAAATCAATCACTTGAAAAAATCGTAATAATTCAAAAAGAATTGTTATACTAATAAATAATAAATAGAAAAATAGAAAATATTTAAATATTTGTAAAATATAATTTTTTGACCATGAAACAATATATGATTCTATAAAATCCCATTTAAGTTCTTTATAAATATTATTTTTATAAATTGAACCTTCTAATTCTTTTTCTATTTTCTTTTTAAGTGAGTTAAACAATGTCAATAATCCATATATTTTTTAATAATATTTTATCTAATTTTTATTAAATAAATAGATTTTATATTTTTTATTAATTATTATTTATATATAAATTGTAATTAAAATGAAACTCAATTTTTATCTTTATACTCTCTATAAAATCTAGATAAACTTTTTTTATCAAATACAAATGCTAAATTTCTCTTAACTGATTTTATTTCATTAGTATAGCCTTTGTAAAGTAATTTTTTAGATGGTATATATGTAATATGCTCAAATTTTTCAGCTAAACTATGAAACATAGTTGTATTTAGTAAATTTGTTTCCTCTGTATTAAAACTTTCATTATTATAAAAAGATTTATTATTCTTTTTTAAACTATCTTTCTTATATCTAACTTTTCCAACAGTTTTATTAATTATGTCTAAAGTATATGTATCTATTCCTTGAAAGAGGAACAAATAATTACTTGAATTTAATATTTTTTGTGTTAATTCTTCATATTTAGCCTTAGGAAAATATTGAATAGCAGTAATTAAACATCCTCCTTTACTTCTTATTCTTGTATGTAAACCTTCTAATGTTTCTTCATCTAAATTTTTTGCAAAAGTTAAATATTCATCTAAAAATAAACCTGTTAAATTTGCTTTATTATCAGGTCTTGATAAAAGTATGGATGCAAAAATTGCTATAAAAGCTGTAAAAAAAGGATTTAATTTACTTTTTAAATCATCCCTAGCTAACAAAAACAATTTACTATTATTTGTTATAATAAAATTACTAATCGTAAATGTTTTACATCCATTTTGAACTTTAAAATCCATGTATTCAATAAATTCAAATAAAAGTTTCATAGTTGATATAACATCATTTTCTGATTTAGAATTACTTTTTGAAACTTCGGAAAAATATCTTTTTAATTCTTTAACATAAATACTAAGTTTTTGTTTTGCATTCAATTCTGATTTTTTATATAATACTTCATAAAAAATATCCATATACCTTTCTTTTGTGGAAGCAGAAAAAAAATCTTTTTTATCTCCAGCAATTGAATTTAATAAGTTTGTGAAGAAGATTTCTACAATATAAGGATTTAATTCAGCTTCCTCAAAAGGATTCCAAATAGAAGATCTGGAATCATAAGGATTTAAGATTATATCTCTTTTACTTGAATAAAATTTTTGTGTAAAATCACCTTTAGAATCAAAGATAAGATACCTATTCATAGTATTTTGTTTTAATAAAGAATATAAGAATTCTGATTTACCACTTCCCATTTGTCCAAAAACTATAGTTGATTTTGTTAAATCTTTTGTATTAATTTTACATTTAAAATTTTCAAATTTTTTCCTCAAAGAAAAAAAATAAAATTTATTAATAACATCATCATCAAACTTAAAATTGTTTATATATAAATCCCCATACTTCAATCGTTCTTTTACAATTTTTGAAGATGTCCATTTATTTCCTTCAGTTTGTGAGAAAAAATTTGAATATGAACCCATCATCCATGACCTAAAAAAATAAACTCTATCATTGACTTTTTTATATTCAAAAATGTAATAAATATAAAATATATACTCGATTATAAAAAGTAATAGGTAGAAAAAAATAAATAGATTCCTATCTTCTCTATAATAAATTAAAAAAATATTTTCAATTAGATATTTATTAAAAATCAATGTAATTAGTAACAAATAAAAACTATTATTTCTCATTTTAATATCCCTGCCCAATTTCTAATGATTTATCTTTATTTAAATTATCAATAAGGTTTCTAACTACATTAAGTTCTTTTTCTTTTCTAAGTTCATTAATTCTGTATCTGTTTTTTCTAATATCAACTTTAAACTCTTCTGAGAGATATTTTTTTCCTCTAATAAAATTTTTAATATCATTTGAGATAGTTCCAAATTTAACTCTAAGCTTTTCTCCATATTCTCCCAATATACTAATAATTGATTTTCTTGTAACTTGTTCATAATGTAATCCTTCATTTTGATTTTTTTCTTCTATAACTTTTGTTCTAAAATATTCTATTGTTGTACTTTTTGCTTGAGATTTAACTGCATTTATTTTTAATCGGTCTATAGAATTTGTAAAAATTTTTACTTCTTTTTTTGCTCTTGTAATCTGCACATACAAAGAATTTGTATTAGCTCTGTCTGCATCAGTCAATATTATTACTTTTTCTGAAGTTTGTCCTTGTGATTTATAATCCGTAATTGCATATGAATAATCAAAATAGTTATATTCATTAGTGTCTATTGAAATTATATTATTGTCTTTTTCCACATACACAATATTTTTGTTGAATCCTATAATTTTAGCAGTTTGACCATTTTTAATATTTATTTCTTTGTTATTTTTAGTAAATATGATTTTTTCATTAATAGCAAATTCTTTTTTTAAATTCTCATATGTTGATATCTTTTGACCATCTTTCTTTAAATCAATAATTATATTTTTTTCATTTGCATAAATTAGAATACTATTCGAATTAGAATCTATGGATTTAATTATTCCTTGAGTTCCTGCCTTAAGTCCTTTTATCCCCTTGTTAATAATCACAGTTTGATTTTCTTTATAGTATCTATAAAAATGTTTTTCTAATTCATTTAAATTAGTTGATTCTCTAGTATAGATTAATCTACTTTTTGACTTATTTTGAATTAAAGAGTTTCTTATTAGATTATTTAAGATAATTCTATCTGTATTTTTTGAAACAATTAGAAGTGAATGATTTAAATCTTTTAAATACTCATTTTTTATTTCATCTAAATTATTTGATTCAATAATAAGAGAATTAGATTCTAATGTTTTAAAAGCAGATTCAATATTTTTTGACTTAACATCAGAATACAAAGATTTCATGATAATAGTATTTGCTCTAATTGTTTCGTTCATATAACTAGTTTTTATTAAACCTTCTTTTTGTAATTGTTCAAAAATTGCACCTGCAGTAATTGGTTGAAATTGTTTAATATCACCAACTAAAACAATTCTTGAGTTTGTTTCTATAGCCTTATCAATCAAAGCTTTTATTTGTTTAGAACCCAACATTGATGCTTCATCAACTATGTAAATTTGATTATTTTTAAATTCTTTCTGATTAAAAAAAGTATTAAGAGTTGATGATGTTATATTTGACTCTTTTTCAAGCTCATAGGAAGCTTTTGCTGTAAAAGATAATCCTTGAATAGATGATTTATCATTAATAAATTTTTCTACTGCTCTAAGCATGTAAGTTTTCCCGGAACCGGCATCACCTTGAATTGTACATATTAAGTCGTTATTATTTAAAATATTTATAAAAGAAGTTTTTTGTCCTTTTGTCATTTTTGAAAAATTTCTTTCAATAAAAGAACTTAATTGATTTTCTGAAGAAATAGAGTTAAAACTATTTTTATATAATTCTATTTTTTTTAGAATTTCTTTTTCAATATTAACTATTTCTAAAGTTGAATAAACATTTTTATCTAATTTAATAAGTTCTTTATCTTTAGTAAATTCTTCTAAATAATCATCTAGCCTATATTCTCCTATCGATAATTTCATCACTTCTCTCAATAGCAATTCTTTAGTAAAAACTGATTCTTTGTTAGTTAATATTTCTTTTGCAATATCAAAATATTGTTTTAATGTTAATTTCTTATTTTTAAAATTTTTAAATTTAACACTATCTAATACATTATCAACATTTTCTATAGATTCTGCTCTGTATAAATTATTTTTTTTAATTTCTACCCTATTCATCTTTTTATTTTTTGATTTTCTAGAATCAAGTTTTGCCATTTCTCTTAATTTCCATTCATTAAAATTTGGAAACTTTCTTTTTAATTCTTCATAACTATTATTTACTTGTTCTGTTCTTTTGCTAAATTCATTAATCAATTTTTTACTTATCCCACTAACTTCAAAGAAACCATTTTTGACATCAGTTATTTCAATTCCATACCCCATTTTTCTAATATTTAGTGATAATTCATTTCTATAAATTTGTCCAAAAAATTGTTTGTTTTTAAATAATAAGTCATTATGTAATGCTCTCCATTCACTATTTCCTTTTTGTGTTAAATTCAAAATAAATGCATGAGTGTGAAGCTGTGGGTCAAGTTCTCTACTAATGTCGTGTTGAAATTTTGCAATCAGTAAATTTTTAGTATTTAATACTTCTCTAATACCAAAAAGCTGTTGTCTTGTTTGTGCATAATCTTTTTCTATATAAGATAAAGTATTTTTAACTGCAATATCATGAGCTAGTCTTATCTCCTTTTCTATTTCTTTAGTTGAAATTTCAATCAAAATTGAAATTGATTTTGGAGCAGAAAAAGTTAAGTCAGTTCCTGCTCTTTTTGAAGAATCTACTAATACCTTATCTTCAAAAGGATGAATCCCATTGCAAAGTCTTTTGAAATCATTATAGTTAAATTCTCGAAGGTTTAAATTATCCACTCCTTGACCTTGCCATTTTCCTTGAAGTTCATCTTCATGATAATAGTTTTTATCTTCATCATGATAATTAGCAACAGCTTCGGGTGACATATTAGATATACTTAACATCATTTAAACTCTGTAGATAGTAAAAAATTTCTTTTGATTGTAATTTTATTTGTTTATTTAAACTAATAAAATCTTTATGATTGTGAAGATATTTATTCATATAAAAATACATTATATCAGCATCTTTATCCCAATCACCCGAAACTATATTTAATTCTTTAATACAATCCTCTTCAACACTAATTTTACACCATGTATTAGTTATATCTGAAGTAATTCTTCTTCTTTCTATGTTATCATTATAAATAAAACTTTCAGTTTCATTTTTTATATTACCAGTGTTAAACACTCCTGAAAAAGTTTGAATAATAATTTTTGTATAATCTTTCATATTTTGACCTCATAAATTTTGTTTTAAAGACCTTCCATTTAAAATGGCGTATGGTCTGAATGAATTTCGTTAACAATAAACTTTCTAAACGTATGCAGAATAGTTTCTATAAACTGCTTTGACTTTATTTTTATTTCATAACCTTTCTATTTTATTGAAAGGGGGTAAACTCTTCTTGCAAAAAAGTGCAAATTAGTACTTTTATAGATGTTTTTTGAACATATTTTTTAAATCATTTTTTTTGTCCTCCTCTATTTTTAAATTATCTTTCTCAGTATTTTTTAACTGTTTTTTCTTTTTTATAAATTTTGATATTGACTGTCTAGTTATTTTTATTTCATATGTTTCAACAAGATAAGTTAAAATCTGTTCATGTGTGAAATTAGATATATTTAATTGCATAATTTCATCTTCATATTTTTCCAACACAGAAAATCTCTTACGAGGTGTGTTTTTTCTCATAAACTCTAGTAGTTTTTTATTCATTTATATAATCCTCTAACAATTTAATATTCGAATTTAACAAATAGTCTTTTGCTAATCTTGAAATTTTCCAGTCTCTATAAATATTTAACATTGCTGTTTTTTCACCAAATGTTTCTTTTTTTGCAAATTCAAGTATTTCATTTTGATTAAATTTAAAAGCTCTTTGTGCAAAATCATAAATTGTAGTTTTATATCTTGAAGTAGAATAAGAAAAAAGATTTGTTTTTTCGATAATAAAAAAATTATCAAAAATTTTTTTAAACGATTGAATTTCAAAATCATCATTTCCATCAATAAACATTAAATCATTTTTATCACTTAGATTGATATTGTTTATAACTACAGCATAATTATATTTTTTCACTAGATCTACAGTTTCTATTAGATTAGAAATCTGACTAAAATCAGCTAAAAAAGGAATTATAAATAGAGTATTTGTTGTTAACTCTTGTCTAATAATACTATTAATGACTTTTTTACTATCATTTCCACCTCCTGAATCTATTACAGTAATTAATTCATCTTCAAACATATTTTCAATTACTAGTTCTTCTAACTTTTGAAATCCTTGAGAAACATCACATGAAGTAACTCTATTTTCTAATAAATTGGATTGACTAAAAGATAAAGATGAATTATTATTGTCATCAATTTCAATTATTCTAAATTTTTTTCTTCTTAATAAATATGATAAAATATGAAAAACAAAAACTGTTTTACCTACACCACCTTTTGAACTAACTACAACAATATTTTTAAATCTCATAAAATACTCCTTCTAAAAAAATAGATGATAAAGTTCTTCAAAATAATCAAACTTTATTATTGTAAATGTAATTAATGAAGCAAAGGTGCTAGATATAATGATTGCTGTAAAAATTGAAAGATAATGGAATCTAAAATCATTTATCGATTTAGAATATTTCCTTATTTCTAAATCTGCATCAAACAAATATTCTACTGATTTACTAACTTCTTCTTCAATATTTTTTAGATAAATTTTTTTAGAAATAACTTCACCTAATTTATTAATATCACTATCAACTTTTTTGAAACTTTCAATCGATTTATCTAATCTTTCTGATGCTTCATTAAAAGCCATAATTCTTTCATCCAAAGAGTATAAAACTACTCTAGCCTCTTCAAAAAACATTATTGTTTCGTCTGCAGTTTTTTCATTCATGATATAAACTCCTGATTATTTATTTATCAAATTATCAAGTTCTTTTTTATTTATCATTTTTATTTTTGCACCTTCTTTTCTTGAGTTAAGACTTCCATCTTTTAACCTAACCCTAAACCAAGAATCTGAATACCCTGTATATTGAATAGCTTCCTTTATTGTTAATTCTTTTTTTTGAAATTTTTTATCTTTTTCCTCTTGTGTTACAACAAGTTTTGAAACAGAAAAAGTTAGATTATCAATTTTTTTTACTAATTGATTGAATTCATTTGGATTGATTAATAGTACTTGCATCTTAGCTCCTTAAAATTATTATTTAATACTTTTAATATTGAAATGCTAACACTCTATGAAGTTTTTGTCAAGTTTAAAAGTGCAATAAAAGCACTAAAAAAAGGGAGTTTATGAGAAGTATTCCAATTAAATAGATTAATTTAAGATAAATATGAAGATATATGGATAAAATTATTTTTAAAATTTTATTAAAATTGTAAACTATTTAATATTTAACTTTTTAATTTTTAATGTCAAAAAAACAATTTTTTATAAAATTCATTTAAATTTAAATAGATTCTAATATTTTTTTTAAAAAATATTCATCTTTGTGAGGAAAAATTTCTTTTAACTTATGTAGTTTTTCTTGTTGTGGATCTATTTTTTCGGAATAATCATCATCAAAAATTTCATCTAGCATTAGGTTTAACTTTTTAGCTAAAATTTCTTCTTGATAATTACCATATCTATCACCTACATTTTGTGTTTGTTTATGACCTATAATACTATCAACAATATCACGCGAAATAGCATGTACATTTTTAAGATATACTTGAATACAGTTTCTTAATTGATGCTTTACTATTGGCAGCTCTAATTTATCCCAATGTGTACGTAATGTATTGTCTGACATAGGTTTACTATTATCAGTGAGAGCAGGAAAAATGTAACCGTACTTTTTAACTTGTAATTGATTGAGTGATTCTATTAATCGTGGAGTAAGAACATAAATCATATCTATCCGAGCTTTATTATTACATGCTCTAATCGTATAAATCTTTTCTTCAAAATCAATATCTTTCCATTCTAAAGTTAAAACTTCATTAAGTCGACGTCCATGCATTAACCACATAAATATTTGTTTAAAAGGTTTAATATCATAGTTATATAATTTCAAAAAAATATCTTTAATTTGGTCGATTGATAAATTTATTTTTCGAGTGTTATTTAAAGAAGGTAATCCACTTAATGATGCAGGTGACTCAATAACAATTCTTTTCATTTTCAAATATGAATAAACAGGATTAACAGTTTGATAAACTGTTCTTTTTGTTCTTTCTGCTAAATCTTCACCAGTTTTAGTATTTTTCATTTTAGATATTACTTTTACTAAATCCTCATTAGTTAATTTATTTACAGGTATTTCATCTATAATATTTTTTAACCATTTATTATAAAATCTTTCTTTATTTAATCTATCAAAATCATTTTTATCAACTCTACTTTTGTACTGATGTTCTTTATAATCTAAATAATGTTTCCATACTGTTCCAAAAGAAGAAAATTCTGTAATCTCATTTTTTTTAAATTTATCTAAATTAGTAGCTTTCATAAGTTTTATGTAATGTTGAGAACAATCTTTTACTGCTTCAAGTAATGTTTTATCAGGAGGAAATTCATATGTTCTTTTTATATTAGTTCTTTTACCATTAATCATTTTATTAGCACGAACTTGAATCTTATAAGGATATAAAAACTTTATTGATGAAGTATTTATAATCTTTCCATTTTTTATCTTATTTTTTGGAATTTGACCATCATCTTTATATGAAAGTCCACTCGTATTATATTTTTTTAAATCAAATTTTAAGTACATTCAAAACCCTTTAAGACACAAAACAGGACACAATTTATTCTTAATATTATACTATTTTAAAAATATTAAGTTTATTAAGTATCACTAAAAGTGTTGATTTTATAGGACTTTTAATAGTAAATTATAAATTTTTGATAATTAACACACCGGATTCAAAATCCGGTGACTTCGGTCTTGTCGGTTCAAGTCCGACTAGCGGTACCACTTTATACTTTAAAGAAAAAATCCATCTTCTTTTTTGATTTCTGTTTCTTTAGAGTCTTCTTTTAACCATTCATCAAAATCTTCATTTATTTCAGAAGTATAATCTTTTAGATTCTTTTTATATTGAATATAAGCCTTTTCATTTGGTTTTATAATATCACTTTCTTCAATTTCATCTAAACTAGCATTTAAATTATTTATGTTGCTAACTTTTCCACCATTACAAGTTATTATTACATTTAAAGAATTACTTTTATATTGTTCAAAAGTGTCTACTTGGCCTTCATGTTTTTCAAATCCATATTTTTCAATAATTTCATCTGTGCATTCAGAATCTTTTAATAAAGTTAAACTTTTAAAAGTAGAACTTTTTATTGGTTTAAAATAAAACCTTCCAGCTACAAGTCCAAATTGTACTTGTGTTGCAACATAATACATTTTAGAATTATCAGTTGAAACTTTTATCATATCATCATTTTCTCCCCCACTCATATAAAAAAAGTGCGTTCCTGGGGTTGTCTCATAAATTATTCTATCATAAGATCCTAATGTTCCTACAAGTTTTGTTTCTTTTGTTGAAGGGTCAAATTCAATTACAGTATTACTTAATGCTGCACCTAGTGTTTGAGGTCTAGCAAAAGTAATATAACTTTTTGATTTATCTGCAGTTATTTGAGAAATTGGAGTATCAATTTTTGTTGTTAAACTACTTGCACAACCAGTAAATAAGATAACACTTAAAGCAAGTGTACCTACTTTTAAATAATTAAAATTCATCTATTTCCTTTAATATATAATGTAATTATAATAATATAATATCTCTATTTATAAATTTATTAGTAATATATAGAAGATAAAAATAAATACAACTCTAAATGTTAAAAGTAAAAACTTGTTATAATCACTTACTTTTTTTTGAGGTTAATTAGATGAAAATCATTAATATATTTTTTATTATTTTACTTAGTTTTACTCTTTCTGGATGTGTTACAGCACTATTAGTTACAGGTACTGTTGTTGGTGGTGTATATGTTGCTGATGAGATTGAAAATGATTACAATGGTGATGCAGGAGAGTTTATTGAAGATAAGAGTAGTAAAGCTTATAGAGCAATTACTGGAAATTAATTAAAACTTGAAATAGAAACTGCAATTGCTTGAATTGCTAGTAGAATCCATATGATTCTACTCATATTCGCATCAAACCATTTATTAAAATCATTCATTGTTTTCTTCTTTTATTTTATCTTGAGGTTCACCGATATAATATCCTTGACAATATACAACCCCCATATTTACAATAATTTCAAAGGTTTCTTTGTCTTCAATAAATTCAGCAATTACTTTTATCCTTAAGTTATCACATAAAAACTTTAGTGTTCCAACAAGTAATTGGGTTTTTGGATTCGTACTTATACCTTTTATTAAAGAGCCATCAATTTTAAGGTAATCAATATAATCACTCATTTTAACAATGTAATCAAAATTTGAATATCCACTACCAAAATCATCAATTGCTACTTTACAACCATATTCTCTGATTTTTTCTAAAAAACTAATAAACTCCGCATAATTGGCAATACCCTCTTGCTCAACTATTTCAATAACTAATCTATCTTTTACATCAAATTCTTCAATTTTTTCAAATAAATATTTCTGTAAGTCTATATTTGTAATATCTAAAATACTAAGATTTATTGAAAACTCAACACTTTTGTCTTTAAAATATTCAAAGGCCCTATCAATTATTAAAAAAGATAAATTATTGTATTTGTTTATTTGTTTAGAAATTGGCAAAAATATATTTGGATAAATCAATTCATCTCCATCTTTAATTCTTGCTAAACACTCGTATTTTTCAATTTTTTTACTTTGATTATTAAAAATTGGTTGATAATGAAGAATTAATCCATTTTGTTCGATTGCATTTTTGATTTTTCTTGCTAATTGAATATTCTCTTTGTTTGTTTTTATATTTTCATTGTGTTTTGCATCAAAGATATCGTATGGTTTATTTTTACTTAATGCTATTTCTAAAGCATTTTCTGCTTCACTTAACTCCTCTATACCATAATTTAATTTGTGAGGATTACTAATTCCTAAAGTGATATCTAAAAGAAAATCAAACTCTTCATCGTTTAAGGTAAAAGAGCAACTTTCTAGATTATTTACTAAAAAATCGATGAAATTTTTAAAAGAACCATAATCCGTATATTCAAAATTTATGGTAAAGGTACTGTAATTATTAGAATAAATTTTTAAAATATTTTCTTCATCTAATGAATTTAACATTTTATGAAATGTCTTCACCACTTCATCAGAAATTTTAAATCCATAGGTACTTTGTATTTTTAGTAAATTATTGATTGATATTAATATAACAATTGTAGAACTAGGAAATTTTTTGTTGATTAAATCATTTACCAATGTAACTCTATTTGGTAAACCAGTTAATTTGTCATGTTGTTGTTCTTTATTTGCTTTATCCCTTAAAAAATCAGGTAATTTTGAAAAATAAATTATTACAGGTAAAAGAACAACAGAAAATAAGATACTCAGCCAAACAAAATTATTTTGTGTCTTTTGTGTTTGTTCTACCTCTTCTAAAAATTTTGGTTCTAAAACCATCTTTATATTTTGTCCATTATTAAAATCACGTATTCTAAAAGAATAAAAATTCTTCAAATAATAGCTATCCTCTGATAATACAGTATAAGCATATTCTGGAAATTCATCATATAAATTATAACTCATATCTTTTCCAATAAGCCCATAATTAGGATTATGATGACTTAGAAAAGAACCATTTTTATCTAT
The DNA here is from genome assembly GCF_005771535.1 of Arcobacter arenosus. Classification (NCBI taxonomy): domain Bacteria; kingdom Pseudomonadati; phylum Campylobacterota; class Epsilonproteobacteria; order Campylobacterales; family Arcobacteraceae; genus Arcobacter; species Arcobacter arenosus. The sequence continues at coordinate 60,756 of NZ_VANU01000006.1, read as the reverse complement.
TAAATGTGTATGATATAAAACTGTATCATCTAAGTTTTTAAATAATTCACGCAAAGAGATATTGTAAATAATAATACCTTTTTTATTTTTATCATTATCAGTTAAAATCATTCCTAATCTAACTACTGGTTGTTTTGGTAAAGTTATTTTGCCAAACTCTTTGTTTAATTCAATTTTTGAAATACCAACTTCACCTATATTTAATTCTTTAAACTTCTTAAAATATTGAATTTCTTTCTTATTTTGTAATTTATTTTGAGGAACTACTTCAATTGTCTTTTTTAAACTATCATTAGAATTTAAAAAAGATGAATTTACTCTGATAATCTCATTTCCATCAAAATCTAAATATCTTATTTGCCTAAGGTTAGGTAAGGAAGCATGTAAACTAATAAAATAATTTTGAATATATTTATAATCAATACCATTAGTAAGTGAATTTTTAAAATTTTTATTTCTTGTAACTGCATTAATAGAACTAAAGTATGGTTTAAAAAAAATGTGGAAAAACTTTTCTCTTTCCAATGCTTTATTGTACATATTTTTCTGAGTTATTTGTCCTACATCAGATGAATTTGTTACTATAAACAAATTTATTAAAAGAAAAACAACAATTGATATAATTAAAAAATAACTAATTAAAATCTTACTTTTGTATGAATAATTGTACATAATTTAATTTTATATGAAAATGCATTTAAAGTCAAATATATAATATATAATTTGATTATAAATTCAATCAATGTAATTTATATTGTTAATAATTTTTTAATTGAATTAGTATTAAGATTAATTAAAGATTGGTAAGGAGGATATTTTGGAAATAAACAACAATATTCAGAATAATCAAATCCATTATTTAAATGCAAATCAAGCTTTAAACAGAATTGCAACTGGTATAAAATTAAATAGTGCTTCAGATGATGCTTCAGCTTTATCAATTGTACAAAATCTTCAAATACAATCAAGTGGAATTTCACAATCAATTGATAATGTTAATAGTGGTTTAGCGGCATTACAAATTTCCGATGGAGCATTAACAAGTCAGTCTGAAATCTTGGATGAAGTAAAACAAAAGCTTCTTCAAGCATCTACAGATACAACATCCCAAGAGGGAAGAGAATCACTACTAAATGATATTCAAGGACTTCTAGAAAACTTCAATAATATTGCTAGTAATACAAACTATAATGGAGAAAGCCTTTTACAAAATAGTTCAACAGATAACAGTGAATCATCAAGTTTTCAAATTCAAGCAGGTCAAAATTCAGATAGTTTAATAGATACGCCAGCAATTCAATCTAATACTACAGGAGTGGGATTAGATGGCTTGTTAAATCAAGACCCAGCTACATTTACATCTCAAACAGCTAGGGATTTTTTAGAAAATTTAGATAATGCAATTGATAATGTAAGTTCATTTAGAAGTGATATAGGTTCAGTACAAAATCAACTTCAAAGTACTTCAAGAAACTTAATTTCTGAATTTACACAAACAAGTGCTTCTTCATCAATAATTCAAGATATTGATTATGCACAAGAGGTCTCTAATTTTAGTAAGCAAAATATTTTAGCTCAAATTGGAGCTTATGGAGCAGCTCAATCAAAGAATATCAATCAAGCTATGGTAACAAGATTATTATCATAAAACTAAACCTAAGTTTTTAAACTTAGGTTTAAAAATTGATTGTATGAGTAATTTTAACTCTTCTCATTGGCCTATCTGAAATTTTATAATGTTCTACTCCATTATAAACAAAATAGTTTTTATATCCTGTAATAGTCTTTCTTTTTGAAGTTATTGGTTTATCATAACATTCAGTTTTTGTTTCATATCTGTAATTATCATCATATCTATCATTTGGTCTGTAATTGTTTCTAATTTCATGGGCAACTTTAGCACCTAATAATCCACCTACAATTTGTGCAGCAACTCTACCATTACCTTTACCAATTTGGCTTCCTATAACAGCACCTGCTGCTGTTCCTATTAGTGTATCAACACCTAAATTATCATCATAATCTGAATAATATCTATCATCTCTTACTTTATATCTTACCTCTTTACATTCTCTTTGAGATTCTCTATCATAAACATAATCATAAATAGGCTCAGAATATGAAACTTTTGCAAAATCATGAAATCTATCACTACCTGCATATAAAGATGAGATAAAAAGTAATCCTGTTAAAGCTATTTTTTTCAACATAATAAATCCTTTTCAGAGGTTCCTATTTAAAGGAACCTTTATTTACATTTTTGAGATATATTCAGCCAATGCTTTTATATCTGCATCTGAAAGTCTTGCTACTTGACCTTTCATAACACCTTTCATTGCTCCACCATAAGATCCATTTTTATAACCTTTTAAAGCTGTTTCAATTTTTGCTGTATCCCAACCTTTAATAATTTGAGATTTACCTAATGCTGCTTTTTCAGCATTTATACCATGACATGCTGCACATGATTGATATAATCCTGCTCCATCATTTGCAAAAAGTGAAGTTAAACCTAAAAGTGCAACTCCTGTTAAAATTCTTGTAGTTTTCATTTTGTACTCCTATGTTTTATTTATAGAAGAAGTATAAAAATTAATTGTGAATCGATTGTGAATGATTTAAAAAAGTAAAAAATTTATTGTAGTTTTCCAAATACTTTGTATTTTTCCCAGTAGATATCTAAAGCTTCTTTTAGTTCTTTGTCTGATAATTGTGTTTTATCCTTTATACCAAATCTATCAATAAAAGCCTCAGGCATGATAGTTGTGTCTTTACTTGGATTCTTTAAAAAATTTGTCATAGCCTCTTTTACACTTCTTTGGCTACTATATTTTAAAAGATATCGATAAAAGTATTTATCAATTGAAACAGGTTGTTTTTCATGGCATGATACACAATTATTTTCATAGACATTAGCAAAACAAATGTTTATAAAAAAAGTTAATACTAAAATTAATTTTCCCATATTAGCTCCATTTTGGTACCAATTTTAATTTCTGACTCTACATTGGTTTTAAAGTTATACTCTTTTGCAATCATAGAAACAATATTTAAACCTATTCCAAAGCCACCTACACTCTTATCAAACCTTATATACCTTTCAAAAAGTTGTTCAACTTGGCTATCAGTCATACCTTTCCCACTATCTTCCACAATCAAAGATTTTTTTGTAAGGGTTACTTTTATAAAACCTTTTACTTTATTATATTTAATTGCATTTGATAAAAGGTTATCTATAAGTTTAGAGATTTTTTTAACATCACAAAAAATAGTAACATCTTCCTCAATATTTTCAATAAGTTCTATTTTTTTAACATCGGCAAGAGTTTTAAAATATTCTAACCTTTGGTGAACAATTTTACTTAAATCTAAATTCTCATTTTGAGAAATAATCTTATTATCTAAAGTTAAATAGGTTAAATCTTCATATATATTTGATATTGTTTTTGCACCAATATCAATTCGTTTTATTTTTTTAGATAATTTTTCATCTAAACTATTTGTATCAATCATCTCCACATTTGTAATAATTGCAGAAATTGGAGTATTTAACTCATGGGTTGTGTCTTTAATAAATCTATCTAAAAGATGTAAGGCATCCCTCATTGGTTTTAAAAAAATTCTTAATAAAAAATATCCAAGTAAAGTCATAAAAGCAAATGCAATCACAACAAAAATAAATATCTCTTTTTTTAGTTTTTCAAGCCAAATACCATCATCTTGAATTTCCAAAACAACATATTTTGCTCCTAAATAATAAGATTCTGGTTCTTCTATAAAATGTATTTTTTTATTGCTTGTATAACTTATTTCATCAAGATTAACTTTTTTTGATTCTAAGGTTGAAAATATCAAAGTTCTATCACTATCATAAATAGCAGAATTATATCTTTCATCTCTAGGATAAAATTTATATTTATCAAAATTAATATGTAAATCTTTTAATCTAAAGATAAAATCATTTGAATACTCTTGCATCAATACTCTTTTTTCTTGAAGCATTAAATTTTTTTGAAATGAAAAATATAAAAATGATATAAAAAATAAAATTACAATTGTGAAAAATGAATATAAAGATAAAAAGCTAAGAAGGGTTTTCTTCTCACTTTGAGTTAAATCTATATCCAAGCTTTTTAAGACTAACAATTCTATCTTTTCCTAACACTTTTCTCAAGTTTTTAATATAGGTTCTTAGGGAGTTATCACTTGGTTCCTCATCATAATCCCAAACAAAGTCAAATATTCTTTCATGAACTAATAACTCATCTTGATTTTGAAGAAAAAACTTTAAAAGCTTTAATTCTTTAAAATTTAAAGCCACAACTTCCCCATCTTTTTTTACTTCATTTGTATTTGTATCAAAAGTAACTGATTCACCAAGATTTATAATTGTTTCTTTTTTATTAGAAAACTCTCTTTTTATAATAGTTTGAACCCTAAGTAAAAGCTCTTTTAACTCAAAAGGTTTTCTTATGTAATCATCACAACCACTTTCAAAGCCCTCTTCTAAAGAGTTCATAGAGTTTAATGAAGTTATAAATATAGCTGGAGTTGTGTTTCCTTGTTCTCTTACAGACTTTAATAGTTCAAAACCATTTAAAGATGGAACATTTACATCAAGTAAAAATATATCAAACTTCTCCTCATATATAACATCGTTTGCTTCATCTCCGTCATATACAGCTCTTACTTCAAAGCCCTGCTCTTCAAAATAATCAACTACAGTTTCACTTAATGTTAAATCATCCTCAAGGAGTAATAGTCTAGTTTTCATTTTTTGTTTTTCATCTTTTTGAGATTTTCTTGATATTTTGCCTTTTCTTTGGCATTCATAGTTGGAACTCTTTCTTTCAATTCTTTTTTAAATTTTTCTTCATTTTGTTTTTTAACATACCCCATAATTACTATTAACTCTTGAGTACTCATTTCTGAATAATCAACTGCATAAAGTGGAGATAAAAAAACTGTTATTAAAATTGTTACTAAAATTTTTTTCATAGTCTACTCTAAAATATTATTTTTGTAATGATACCATATTAATTGTAGAAGAATCGTAAAGTATAGAGATTTATACCACTATTTGTTTTACTCTTTCATTTTTTAAGATACCTTCAAATTCCTCTTCAGTTTCTATTTTAGTTGCATATTCTTCATTTAACTGAATTGCTTTTTGTAAGTCATCTATTGCACTATCTTCATACTCTAAAACTGCATAAGCTTTTGCTCTTTGAAAATAAGCGCTTGGATAGTTTTTATCTATAAGTAAAGCTTGGTTTACGAGATTTAATGACCAATTTGCTTCACCTATATCTAATACAGCATCAGCTTTATAAATTAAAGCCTCAACTTCATTTGGTCTAATATCTAAAATCTCATCATAGGCTTCAATTTTTCCTGTAGGAGTAGTTTCTTGAGAAGCTCTAAGCCATAAAGAGTGAATGGTATTCATAATCTTGATTTCATTTTCATTATGTTTAACTTGTCTTGCTCTTTTTGCTAAATCTTGCTCAAAACCTGCCATTTTTTCTTCATATTTTTGGATTGTTTTTGAAGTTTTTTCATCAACCATATTTTTAATTTTGTCATTAATATCTTTAATTGAACTCCATCCAATAATTACCAAAATAGAACTGGCTGCAGCAATAATATAAAACATATTATTTATTGTTGATGTTGCATAATTAATTACATTTGAAGACATCTCAATCTCTTTTTTAGCTAAGGTTTTATGTAGTTCAACCTTTAAATCCCTATTTTCTTCCCTTAATTGCTTAATCTCATTCAAAATATAATTTTCTACAAAAGGAGTATATAGAGGTTTTTCTAAGGTATTTATTTTTTCTTTTAGATTTTTTTCATTTTCAACATTTTTTATATTAGCAAACAAATAAAGTGAACTAATAAGAATTAAAAGTAATAATCTTTTCATCTTTTTCCTTCTTTTTTAAAACAATTTAAATAATATTTGTATTCTTATTAGTTCAAGGTAGTTTCTACCCTATTTTAAGAAGTTTTTTATATAGACATTCTAAGGCTGCATCTGCAACATTTTGTGCAACGCCTATATGAAATGAGATTTTAGATGGACTCATATCAAACATATCAAAATATATATTGTTTTCTTTAAGTGCAGTTATAGCATCAACAATAGAAAAGGCATTTTCTTTCAATTTAATCCCAACTAATGTAATTATAGAGATATTATATTTTACATAAATACAAGTTGTTTTTAATCTTTTTTCTATATGTCTTCTTAAATTATTTATATTTCCTTCTAAATCTTTTTGTTCAACTAGTATAGAGATATCATCTTTGTCAGTTGGATAGTGATGTGTATTTATATTAAACTCACCAAAGATTTTTAAAAGTTCAGCAGTAAAGCCAATCTCATCACCTAACATATCCTTTTGAATATGAATTGCAGCCATATTATCAAGTTTTGCAATACCAACTAAATCCTCCATAGGAACTCTTTCATTTAAAATCAAAGTACCATCATTGTTTGGATTGTTTGTATTTCTAATGTTGATTGGAATCTTACTTTTTTTGCAATTTAACATAGCGTTAAAATGAAAAACATTAAATCCCTTTGAACTTAAAAGCCTTAACTCTTTAAATGTAAGTCTAGGTATTACATTTGCCCCTTTAATTATTCTAGGGTCAACTTCATATACACCATCAGTATCTGTCCAATTTTCATAAATATCAGCATCTAAAGCATAAGCTAATTCTCCACCTGTTAAATCAGAACCTCCCCTACTCATAACTGCGATTTCGTTTTCTTCAGTTATCCCATAAAAACCTGGGACTATAAAAATTTCGCTATTGTTAAGAGCAAATTTCTCTTCTATATTTTTATGTGTTTGGGGAAGAACCTTTCCATCACAATAATTATCATCTAAAATAAAACCAAAATCTTCAGGTAACATTAGTTTAATATTTAGTCCACTATTTTTCATAAAAGTAGAGATTATTTTTGCATTATAATGTTCCCCACGAGATAAGAAAAAGGCTTCTTTTTTTTGCCCTTCTAAGGTTTTATTTTCTAAATCTTTTTTTAAATCATCAATTATTAGTTTTTTATCTATACTTAAATCAGTACATAATTTTTCAAATTTTTCAATAACAACTTGATGACTTTGTTTTACTGTAATAGCAATTTTACTTGAAAAGAAATGCTCACCATTAGTTGCAATATTTAATAAATGATCAGTGATTTTTTCATCATATTTTTCATCTCTGCCAGGGGCAGAGACAACTATTACTTTTCTTCTTTCATCAGAGTTTATAATATTTAGTACTTTTTTTATCTGTATTGAATCTTTTACAGAACTTCCACCAAATTTACAAACTTTTATATTAATATTCATTGGTATCCTATTATTTATTTTTATAGCTTAATTTTGTTCAACTAGTCTTCTAAAGGATAAACTCCATTTTCATCATGGTGTTCAGTCCCTTTAATTGGAGGATTAAAAACACAAATAAGTCTCATATCTTCAGTTCCACCATAAAGATTATGGTCATCATGATTATTAAGTGCATACATAACTCCATCATAAATCTCATGGGTTTCACCTGTTGCTAAATCTTCAATTTTCCCATTTCCAGCAACACAATAAACTGCTTCTAAGTGATTTTGGTAGTGAATATGAGTTTTTGTATTTGCTTTTATGATAGTTTCATGAAATGAAAATCCCATACCTTCATCTTTTAAAAGCATTCGTCTACTAATCCATTGTCCACCTTCGGCAAAAACTTCTTTGTCTGTTCCTATTACATCTTTATTAATATCTTTTACAATCATTATTAAAACTCTCCTGTTAATTTTTCTTTTTTATCTGCTATTAGTTTTGCAATTGCAGAATCTAATCTTTCTAAACCTTCTAATAATGTATCTTCATCAATAATCAATGGTGGTAAAAATTTAACAATTTGATTTTCACTACCGCAAGTTTCAACAATTAGTTTTTCTTCAAAAGCATAACTTGATATCTCACCAGCGACAGAATTGTCACCTTTGATTTCAAATCCATATGCCATTCCTCTACCTCGAACTTCAACGTCAAAAGTATCTTTATATTTATCTGCAATTCTTTGTAAATTATCTTTTAATAGTTTCTCTTTATATTTAACTGCATTTGATAAATCATCATTTTGCCAATATTGCTCAATAGCTACTTTTGCTGCTACAAAAGCTAAGTTATTACCTCTAAATGTACCTGTATGCTCTCCTGGTTTCCATTGGTCTAAATCTGGCTTCAATAATACAAGTGCCATTGGTAAACCACCACCAATAGATTTTGATATAGTTACAATGTCAGGATTTATTCCAGCAAACTCAAATGAAAAAAATTCACCCGTTCTACCATTTCCAACTTGAATATCATCAATAATTAATAAAATATCATACTCTCTACAAAGTGCTTCTAGCTCTTGTAGCCACTCTTTTGAAGCAACATTAATACCACCTTCACCTTGAATTGTTTCAACAATAACAGCTGCTGGAATATCTAAACCACTACTACTATCCTCTAAGAATTTTCTAAAAATAGATATAGTATTTATATCCCCAAAATATCCATCAAATGGCATAAATGTTACATTTGATCTACTAATATAACTTTCATCTCTATAATCATTATTTCCAGTAACAGACGATGAACCTTGAGTTAAACCATGGAAACCATTTGTAAATGAAACTACATTTGATCTACCCTTCACAAGTCTTGCAAGTTTTAAAGCTGTTTCAACTGCATTTGTCCCTGTTGGTCCAGTAAATTGAACTTTATAATCAAGATTTCTAGGTGTTAAGATTGTATCTTGAAAAGTTTGTAAAAACTCTTTTTTTGCACTTGTAGCCATATCAAGGCCATGAACAACTCCATTTCCTTGTAAATATTCTATTAAAGCTTTTGTAATATGTTCATTATTATGTCCATAATTTAAAGTACCTGCTCCAGCAAAAAAGTCAATAAAATCCTCACCTTGTTCATTAGTTAAAATTGCTCCTTTTGAAGTTTCAAATATTGTTGGGAAACTTCTAATATAACCTCTTACTTCAGACTCAAGATTTTCAAATATTCTCATTTTTTTCCTTTATTTTAAATGGTCCTATTTCATATAGAACCTCTTCTTCATGCTGATTTATAAAATCTTCTTTTTCAAAAAAGCTTTTAGAAATCATTTTTGTTTTTAAATCACCTGAAAGTTTTTCAAAAGCTCTAACTGAAGCTTTGTTACTTGGTGAAACCGTAGTGTGTATGTAGTTCAAATCAAGATTTTCTTTTCTTTTTAAAATATTTAACATCATTTTTTTTGCTAAATTTTGTCCTCTTAATTTACTATCAACTGCAACTTGCCAAATAAAAAGAGTATTTGGTTTATCAGGTAATCTATAACCAGATACAAAACCAACAACTTTTTTATCCAATATTGCAACTGAACAAGTTTTTGCAAAATGTGTAGTTTGAAGTAGATATAAATATTCAGAATTTACATCTAAAACCTTAGTACTTTTAACAAGATTGAAAATCATCTTTGAAAAACTTTTCTTTGGTTTTTTCAAATATATTTCTAATTTTTCCAATAAAAACCCTTTTCCTTTTTGACATAAAATATGTAATATTTTTACATCTTAAATGTAATATTTTTACATAACTAATGTTTTTTAAAGATTTTTATAATAACAAGCAAAACTTAAATTAAAATAAATCTATACAAAAATAGTGTAAAAATTATACAATTTGCATGAACCTGTTAGTTTTATTTTATGGTATATAAATATATTCTTTTTTTTTATGTTTTTTTAAATGAAAGTTATAATACAATCTTTGAAAAATTTAAAGTGGGATTATGAAAAAAACAATTATATTGGCAACTACAGCATTATTTTTATTTACAGGATGTTTAGGTGGAGGAGATGGAAAAGAGGAATGGACTGCATTAATCTTCCCAGATAAACAAAATAGTAAAAGAAGTAAAAAACTTGCTGTCTATAAAACATTAGAAGAGTGTAGAGAAGGTTCTAAAAATGAGCTTTCAAAACTTGGGTTATCTGACAGAGGTGACTACAAATGTGGATTAAATTGTGAATATCATGATGGAATGAAAGTTGATATTTGTGAGAAATTAGTTCAATAGTTTCTCTTTAGTTTATGGAAAAAATAGATTTAAAATACTTATGGAACCTTTTACTAGATAAGAAAAAAACACTTATTTTAGGTCAAATTGTAACTATTATTGCAATTTTAATAAGTGTTCCAATTCCATTAATGCTTCCTGCCCTAGTAGATGAAGTACTTTTAAAAAAACCAGATTTTTTTGTAAATAGTATAGATTTTGTATTTGGTGGTGGAGATGCTTTTTATTATATTGCAATAATTACTATAGTAGTAATTTTTTTAAGATTTATACATTTTGTGTTTACTGTCATCATTACAAAAATTTTTACTTCAATTGCTAAATATGTAACTTTTAAAATAAGAGAGAAATTACTTAATTACTTAAAAAAAGTATCAATGAATGAATATGAAAGTTTAGGAAATGGTGCAATTTCTGCAAATTTAATTACTGATGTAAATACTTTAGATGATTTTATTATAAAAAGTGCAAGTAAATTTATCTCATCTGTATTAAGTTTAATAGCAGTTTCAATAGTAATGATTGCCATTCATCCAATTTTAGGATTAATGATTCTTCTAATACAACCAATAATAATACTAATGTCAAAAAAGATTTCTAAACAAGTTGGTGTTTTAAAAAAGGAAGAGAATCAATCAATTGAAGAGTTTCAAGATAATATTGGTGAATCATTAGAGTTATTTGGACAAATAAAAGCGAGTAATAAAGAAAACTACTTTATTAATGAATCAATAAAAAAAGCAAATAAAATCCAACAAACATCAAACGAATACAATTATAAAAGTGTAGCCTATGAAAGATTTTCATTTACTATATTTTTAATAGCCTTTGAGATATTAAGAGCTAGTGGTTTACTAATGGTTGTTTATAGTGATTTAAGTATTGGTATGATGTTTGCTATGTTTGGTTATATCTGGTTTATTATGACACCTGTTCAAGATATACTTTCAATGCAATACTCTTATACAACTGCAACTGCAGCTTTAAATAGAATAAATAAAATTCTAAATCTTCAATGTGAAGATAATGGTAAGGAAAGATTATTAAAAGAAAAAGGTGTTCATATACAATTAAAAAATATGTTTTTTTCCTATAATATTGAAAAACCATTATTAGAAGATATATCAATAGATATAAAACCTAAGGAGAATGTTGCACTAATTGGTGCAAGTGGAAGTGGAAAGACTACACTTGCACAGGTTCTTGCAGGATTTTATTCAAAAACTAAAGGCGATATTAAATATAATAATATAAGTATAGATAATTTAGATAGAAACTCTTTAAGAGATGAGATATTTTTAGTGCTTCAAATGCCTATTTTATTTAATAACACACTTAGGTTTAATATCACTATGGGGGATGAATCTATAAGTGATGAAGAAATTTTTAAAGCCTTAGAAATAGCTCAATTAAAAGATACTGTATTGCAAATGAGTAATAAGCTTGATACTTTAGTTGGTAAACATGGTATTAGATTAAGCGGAGGACAAAGACAAAGGTTATCAATAGCTAGAATGATTATATCTAACCCTTCTGTTGTAATCTTTGATGAATCTACCTCTGCACTTGATGTTCATACAGAAGCGAAGCTTTTCAGTGCTCTTATACCAATACTTGAAGATAAAACTGTAATAACAATTGCCCATAGACTAAGTACAGTTAAAAATGCAAATAAAATCTATGTTTTAGATAATGGGAAAATTGTTCAAAGTGGAACCCATGAAGAGTTAGAAGAGGAAGAAGGACACTATTTAGAATTTGTAAAAAATCAATTAGTGTAAAGGATTTTAATGATTTATTATATTACACTTGATGATTTAACTAATAAAGAAACCTTATTTAATTATATTTATCCAAATATGCAAGAAAACTATTATTGGAGTGATGATTATTCTGCTGAGTTTTATATAACTGCTGCACAATGTGGTTTTATCACAACTTCAATGTATAAAGAAGAAAAGCTAATATTACTTCCAGAAATACAATTTGAATATGCCTTAATGAAATTTGATGAGATAAAAATTTCCAAAAAAATAAGAAAACTTATAAATGAAAACAAATATGAATTAAAAATAAATCAAAGAACAAAAGAGGTTTATAAAAAAATCATCAATTATCATAAGGATTCTTGGTTAAATGATGAATATATAAATATACTAAACTCAATTAATGATAAATATAATCAAGTTTCAAACTTTAAGTTTTATAGTGTCGAATTAATAGAAAAAGAAACAAACTTGCTTATTTCTGGAGAAATTGGTTACCAAATAGGTACTATATATACTTCACTAACAGGCTTTACAAATAGAGATAAAAAATATAACAATTGTGGAAAACTTCAACTTGTATTATTAAACTATTATTTAAAAGATAATGGTTTGAAACTCTGGAATTTAGGACATCCTCAACTCCAATACAAATTAGATTTAGGTGCAAAAATATATAATCGCGCTGATTTTTTAAAGCTTTGGTATGAAAATATTTAAATAATCTTTGAGTCATTTTTTTGTTATTTATTAAAATTTGATAAGAATTGTCTCATAATTGACTCAATTTAAGGTTTATCATAACATAGTGTGTTATAATTCAAATAAATTAAAAAAAAGCGAGAAAAAAATCATGAGCAGTAATATTTCAATAGATTTAACTAAAGACATGGAAAGGTTTTTAAAAAGTAAATCAAAAGAGTTTAATTTAAGTATTGAAGATACTTTAAAAGAGATTTTAAGTCAACAAATTGATAGTAGACTTGATTTAGGAAAAGGTTTTTACTATGATAAGGTAGTAAAAAAAGTTTTTGATAAAAAGAATAATGATGTAGGGTTAACAAAAACTCAAATGTCAATTTTCCATACACTATTAAAAAACAGAAACACTATTGTTGATGTTGAAACAATTAAAAAGAATGCATGGAAAGATAAAAATACATCAATCTTTACACTTAGAAACATGATTAAGCAAATTAGAGATAAAACTTTCTATGGACTTATCAAAAGCCACTCAAGTAGAGGTTATTCAGCAGGTTTCTAAAAAGACCTTTAAATAAGCATCTAAAGATGCTTATTTAATCCTATATAATATTTGACCTACCCAATTTGCTAACTTTACACTTAGAGTAGTTAAAAAAGAAATATTTAATTGTTTTAAATACAAGGAAAATTTTTGCCAAAATTTTAGATATAAGTTTCATTCTTACATCATATAATTATAAACTTTTAAATTAGAGATTTATTAATTAATTTTACTTAATAAGTCAGTGAAGGGAATTTTGTTTTTTTGTTGAGCTTTTTCCAATATATATAAATAAGCAGTAAATGTTAAAACTATTAATACTAAGTATTCCAAAGGCATTCCTATTTTTATTTATGGAAATATAACTTTTCATTTCTTAAATTTAGTTTAATATTCAAAATACGATATCAAAAAAATGAGACTCAAAAAATATCATTTGAAATTAGATTAAATTCAAAGGATAATGGTTCTAAATAAGATATATTATAATTTACTTTTAAAGCATAGATAAAAGAAATAAAAGAGATAATGTTAAAAAATTATTTAAATAATTTACAGAGGTTAAATAAATGAAAAGTTTAAAAAAGAAATTAACTATTGGAGTATTTAGCTTAAGCATACTATTCCCACTATATCTATTTTCAGACACACTAAGAATAGCTACAGATGAATGGTGCCCTTATGATTGTTTAGCAGGACAAAATGATGGAAAAGTTGGTTATTTAGGTGATTTATTAGTTGAGACTATGAAATCAAGAGGTCATAAAGTAGAGTTTGTAGAAGTTAGTTATACTCGTGGTTTAGAATTAGTACGAGAAGGAAAACTAGATGGCACTATGGCTTGTTTTAGAGAAGAGGCACCTGATTTTATTTTTCCAGATTTTGCTCTTGGGAAAAGTAACAGTACTTTTTTTAGTCTTAAAAACTCTACTTGGGAATACACAGGAACAAAATCTCTAAAAGAAGCCAAAATGATTGGAATAATTGATGGCTATGACTATGTTGACCCAACTGTAATGGAATATATAAATAAAAATCCAAAAAATGTTTTAGCAATAAAAGGTGAAAAACCATTAGAAAGATTATTAGAAATGTTGATTAATGGTCGTATAACAACAATCATTGAAGACAAAAGTGTTTTAGAATATAAAATCAATCAAATGGGGAAAGCTGATTTGATAAAAGTAGCTGGTGTGACAGATGTAGTAATTGACGTATTTGCTAGTTTCTCACCTAAAAAAGAAAACTCAAAAGAGTATGCCAAAATTTTATCTGAAGAAACTATAAAAATGAGAGAAGATGGAAGATTAAAAGTTTTATTAGATAAATATGGAATTAAAGATTGGCAATCTAAGTAAAATTATGTTTAGCTCTTTATTAAAACGTTTCCGTCAAAATATTGCATTACATTTACTGACTACTATTTTTAGTTTTTATTTTTTAGTTGCAGTTCTTGTAACTGTAGTTCAACTTTATAAAGAGTATGAAGACACTAAAGCTAAATTCTACAAGGAAATCCAAACCTTACCAGCTACTTTTAATAGAGGTATTGTTGACTCAGTTTGGACATATAATAAAGAGTTATTACAATCTATTTTATTAGGTATGCATAATTTACCTATTGTAGTGGGTATTAAAGTTGAATCAATTGATCATAAAATGGATTTCAAAATAGGAGCAGTTTTAAATGAAAAAAATGAGATAAGCTATTATGATTCTTCAGGAAAAATAACAGAGCAAAAAGAGTTTGGGTTAGGTACGAATACACTGTTTAAACATGAATTTCCTATGGAATATACAGGAGTGGCTTTTGAACAAAAAGTGCCCTTAGGTCAAGTTACACTATACTCAAATAATCAACTAGTATTTGATAGAGTTAAATACGGTTTTATTCTTATTTTAATCAATTCGATTATCAAAACAATTGCACTATGGTTTATTATATATTACTTTATAAGAAAATATTTAGGACAACCTTTAGAGGAGTTTACTACTAAAATACGTAAACAAGATATACATTCTCCGCAAACTATTGATTTAAATATTCCTTGGACAGATACAAATGAATTATTTGTATTAAAAGATAGTTATAATCAGATGATAACACGTTTAAATAAGCACAAAGTCCTTAGTATTACAGATAAGTTAACAGGAGTTTTTAATAGACTAAAACTTGATGAAGCACTAAATGACGAATTTAATCGTAGTAGTCGTTTCAAAAGTAACTTTGGAGTAATTATTATAGATATTGATTACTTCAAAAAAATCAATGATACTTTTGGTCATTTAGTTGGGGATCAAGTACTTATTGAATTTGCTAAAATACTTGAGACAAATATTCGTAAAATTGATGTCTTAGGACGTTGGGGAGGAGAAGAGTTTATGATAATATGTCCAGAAACTAATTTTCAAGGTACTATAAAAGTAGCCCAGTCTCTTCGTGAAATAATTAGTGAATATGAGTTTCTAACTGTTAATAAAATTAATGCAAGCTTTGGTGTATCAGCATATAATAAAGATGATGAGAATATAGATAAAATCATTGCACGTGCAGATAGTGCTTTATATAAAGCAAAAGTAAATGGTAGAAATAGAGTTGAAGGGTAAATATAATTAGGTTTTAAAACAAAACAAGTATTGATGTTGGGAACAGAAGACAATTCTACTCTCACAAAAGCCCAATAATAGGTACTTACAGAATTTAGGTACATCTATAAGCTGAGTTATGTAGTTGATAATAATTTATCTAGTTGTTAAATCACTTTAACAATCATGCGAGAAACAATATATGTGAAGCTTATTACCACGCTTCTCTTGCTGCTGGTTGGGTTTACATAGCTCTTTAAATTGCTTTAAAGACTGGTGGGCTCTTACCCCACCGTTTCACCCTTACCCAAATGGGCGGTATACTTTCTGTTGCACTGTCCCTTAGGTTACCCTAGCCATCCGTTAGATGGAACCATGCTTCACTGCAGCCCAGACTTTCCTCTTGAAAAATTTCTATTATTTTTCAAGCTATTACCCAATGTACCTAAATTAAGGATGAAATCCTATCTAAAAAACTCTTTATTTTTCTATAATATCGTAATAATCAGGGGCTAAAAACTGAAAAGTCTTCTCATCTATGTCAATATTTTGTTTAATATTTAAAAACTTAATTTCAATAGAGTTTGCCAATTCATCTTTATAAGACAATGAAGAGATATTATCTTCTTGTATTTTGATAAGATATTTTACATCATACAAAAAGGATTCATAAAGATTTGTTTCAATCTGTTTTGCATCTTTTAAAAGTTTAATAATATCAATATTTTTTTCTAGTTTTGTATAAATTGCTTGTTCTAATTCTGGTTCATCAACGATTACCAAATCATTTATCAAATATACATTTTTTTTAACTGGCTCAAAATATTTCCATAAAACTTTTCCATTGTTTTTAATAAAAACTTGACCTTTATATTCAATTTTTTTACCAGATTCATTTGTAACTATTTGTAAAAAATCTGCCTCAAAACTTTTAATATTTCCTTTATCAAATGCAGCAAATGAAAAAGATAATAACATCACGGTAACTAAAAAGACTCTATAAACCATTCTTTAACCTTATTTTCTATATAATCTTGCGATTATAACTAATACCAAATTAAAGTAGATAGATTGTGAAGAGTTTGGTAAAAAGGAACATTTTTTATGATTAATATTTTTTCGAGTATATTTGGAACATCAAATGATAGAGAAGTAAAAAAATACAAAAAAAGAGCAAATGCAATTACAGCACTTGAAAGCAAATATGAATCGATGAGTGATGAAGAGCTTCAAAATGCATTTAACGAATTAAAAGAGTTAATTAAAAGTGAACAAAAAAGTTTAGATGATGTATTAAACGATTCATTTGCTATTACAAGAGAAGCTTCTAAAAGAGTTTTAGGAATGAGACACTATGACGTGCAGTTAATTGGTGGTATGGTTTTACATGAGGGTAGAATTGCAGAGATGAAAACAGGTGAAGGTAAAACTTTAGTTGCTACTCTTCCTGTTACATTAAATGCCATGACTGGAAAAGGTGTGCATGTTGTTACAGTAAATGATTACTTAGCTTCAAGGGATGCTGTAGAATTAGAACCTCTTTATAACTTTTTAGGGTATTCTGTTGGTGCTATTGTTGGAAGCATTAGAGATGATGGTCAAAGAAAAGAGCAATATAGTGCAGATATTACTTATGGTACAAACAATGAGTTTGGATTTGATTACCTAAGAGATAATATGAACTATGACTTAGAAGAAAAAGTTCAAAGAGAACATAGCTTTGTAATCGTAGATGAAGTTGACTCAATTTTAATCGATGAAGCAAGAACTCCATTAATTATTAGTGGACCAACAAACCACAAAAGTGCAGATTATGCAAAATCAAACGAGATTGCACTTAAACTTGAAAAAGGTGAATTAATTGAACCTAAATCAGCTGATGAAAAACCATATTCTACTGGAGATTTTACAGTTGATGAAAAAAACAAAGCTATTTTAATCACAGAAAAAGGTATTGAAAAAGCTGAACAACTTTATGGAGTTGACAATTTATATTCTCTTGAAAATGCTATTTTATCTCACCACTTAGACCAAGCACTTAAAGCAAACTATGTATTTGTAAAAGATGTTGATTATGTTGTAAAAGATAATGAAGTTATCATTGTTGATGAATTTACAGGAAGACTTAGTGAAGGAAGAAGATTCTCTGAGGGATTACACCAAGCACTTGAAGCAAAAGAAGGTGTTGTAATTCAAGATGAATCACAAACATTAGCTGATATCACTTTCCAAAATTACTTTAGGATGTATGACAAACTAGCTGGTATGACAGGTACAGCACAAACAGAAGCAACAGAGTTTGCTGAAATTTATAATCTTGATGTTGTATCAATACCAACAAATGTTCCTGTTCAAAGAATTGATAAAAATGATTTAATCTACAAAAGTGAAAGAGAAAAATTTGAAGCTGTAAGTAAAAAGATTAAAGAATACCATGAAAAAGGACAACCTGTTCTTGTTGGTACAGCATCAATTGAAAAATCAGAACATCTACATAATCTTTTAACAAAACAAAAGATTCCCCATACAGTATTAAATGCTAAGCAACATGAAAAAGAGGGAAAAATCATTGAAGATGCAGGTCAAAAAGGTGCTGTTACAATTGCTACAAATATGGCCGGTAGAGGTGTTGATATTAAGTTACCAAAAGAGTGTCTAGACCTTGGAGGTTTAGCAATTATAGGAACTGAAAGACATGAATCAAGAAGAATTGATAACCAGTTAAGAGGTAGAGCAGGACGACAAGGTGACGTTGGTGAATCTCAATTTTATCTATCATTAGAAGATAACCTATTAAGAATTTTTGGAAGTGATAAAATCAAAGGTATCATGGAAAGAATTGGTATTGAAGAGGGTGAACATATTGAATCTAAGATGGTAACAAGAGCTGTAGAAAATGCTCAGAAAAAAGTTGAAACAATGCACTTTGAAGCAAGAAAACATATCTTAGAGTATGATGATGTTGCAAATAAACAAAGAAAAGTTATATATGCATTTAGAAACGATCTTTTAAACCCAGATTACGATATCACTTCTAAGCTTGATGAAAATAGACTGGAATATGTTCAAAATTTATTAGCAAATGCTGAGATTATAGAGGGTATGCCATCAGAAGACTTTAATTATGACTTTGTAATCACTAAACTAAAAGAGGAATTAAACCTAGTAGTTGAACTAGAGCATGTTGAGTCAAAAGATTATTTAGAATTAGAGCAAAAACTTGTAAATATTATCACAGAAGTTTATAATCAAAAAATGAGTATTGCTGCACCTGAACAAAGACATGAGATTGAAAGAATTTTATACTTACAAATCCTTGATAAAGCATGGAGAGAGCATTTATATTCAATGGATACATTAAAAACAGGTATTGGTCTTAGAGGATATAACCAAAAAGATCCACTTGTTGAATATAAAAAAGAATCATACAATATGTTTGTTGAGTTAATTGGAAGTATCAAACATGAAGTAATTAAAGTATTATTTACGGTTCAATTACAAAGTAATGAAGATGCACAAAAAGAGCAAGAAGCATTAGAAAAAATGAAAGAGCAAATGGAAGAATCTATTGAGGATATTGTAACAAATATTGATCAAGAAGCAGTAATTTCAAGTGAAAAGAAAATTGCTAGAAATGAACCTTGTCCTTGTGGTTCTGGTAAAAAATATAAACAATGTTGCGGTAAAAGTGGACCTAAAAGAGGTTTAGTAGCAGGAAACTAATTTGAATAAAAAATTAGTAAACTTTATTGTCAAAAAATATTTAAAGTTTGACAAAAAAAATCCATTTATTTCAATAAGTGCCATTTTGGCATTTATTGGAGTTGCCATTGGTGTAATGGTCTTAATGATTTCTATGGCTATTATGAATGGTACTGCAAAAGAGTTTGAAAGTAAACTTTTTACAATGAATTATCCTTTATCTATCTATCCTAAATTTTCTAATAGTGTTAATGAAGAGTTATTAAAAGATTTAGAAAAAGAGTATCCAAAGCTAAAGTTTTCTCCATATTTAAGTTCTCAAGTTATTATTCAAAATGGTGATAATATGAATGGAGGTATGATTTTTGGCGTTGATTCAAAAAAAGAATCACAAATTAACTCTATTTATGAAAAAGCAGTAAAAGGCTTAAATCTATCAAAATATGACATAATTGTTGGTGACGGAATAAGAGAAAACCTATTTTTATCTCCTGGTGAAAAAGTAACTTTATATTTTACTTCGCTGAATCCAACTGGTCTTTCTATGATGCCAAAATTAAAAAGATTTACATATGAGAACTCATTTAAATCTGGTCTTCACGCCTATGATAAAGCTTATATGTATACTACTATTGAAGCCTTACAAACCTTAACAAAAAAAGGTAAAGGTAATTTTGATGGTATTCATGTTTATAGTGATAATGCAATGAAAGATATTGTTCCTCTAAAAGAGTTTTTAAGAGACTATGGAGCGGGAGTTATTGGTTGGTGGCAACAAAATGGTAACTTTTTTGCAGCAATGCAGATGGAGAAAAAGGCTTTATTTATTGTCTTAATGTTAATTATTCTTGTGGCATCACTAAATATTATATCTTCACTTCTTATGACAGTTATGAGTAGAAGAAAAGAGATTGCCCTACTTTTATCTATGGGTGCTTCATATAAAGAGATTAAACAAATATTTTTAAAACTTGGTACAATAATTGGATTTTCAGGGATTGTTGTTGGAGTTTTACTAGGATTTAGTGGAATGTGGATACTTGATACCTTTGAAATAATCTCCCTACCAGCAGATGTTTATGGAACCTCAAAACTACCACTAGATCTTTCAAGTATGGATTTTATCTCAATTATTATTGGCGCTTCAATAATTGTTCTTTTATCTTCATATTATCCAGCAAAAAAAGCTACAAATATTGATGTAATTGATGTATTAAGAAACGAGTAGATTAACTACTCTTTCTTTTTATCTCCACTAAGTCCTTCACCAATTGTTTCAATCAATTTAACAGGAGAAGTAATAACCCTTTTTAAAAAATTAACTGGTGCAGAAACTCCATCTTTCACTAAATTGGTTTTATATTTTGGGTCATCTAGGGTTCCAAATATTTCAACTTCAGTATCTACTCTTTTTTCATCCCCTAAAAGTACATAATTAATAACAGGTATAGCACCAACAATTTTAGAATAATCTTTTAAAAATACTAAATGAAGTTTTGAATCAATTTTTGAACTATCAAAATCTATTGTTGCATTTCCATCGAAATCGATACCATTACCTTTTGTAGTAATCTTTTGCATATTTAAAAACTTAGAGTTAAAATCATAAGAGAAATCTACTCTTCCTTCAATAACTCTATAACCATTTAAATTAAACCCTTCATTTGTAGCCATCCCAACAACCGAAGGTATTACTAAAAATGGATTTATGATTCCAGGTGAAGTATTAATTAATATTAATAGATTATTTAAGATTGCTAAATCAAGGATTTTATTCTTTTCTAAAAATGCCGTTCCATATATTTTCCCATCTTTACCAGATGCACTAATATTTACAGTTCCACCTTGTACTAAGTTTTTTCCTAAAATTGAATTTAAAAACTCATCATTCATATTTTTTGCATCAACACTTAAAACACCTTCAAAATCCTTATGGTAAACAAATGTTGTATCTTTATATTTTAAGTCAATATCAGTCTTATAATTTTCAAATATAAAATTATAATTATCCGCTTTTGCTATATATTTTTCATTTATTATAATATTTGAATTTTTTCCATTTATATAATATGAAGTTTTAGAAGAATCATCTGATTCTTGATTAGTATTGTAAATAACATCAAAATCTTCTAAATCCATAGTGATTTTTTCTTTGTCAATTTCATATTTTAATTTTAATTTTTTATCTTTTGTAATCAAATCAACAATTCTATTTTTATAATCACCATTTAACTCTAAACTTCTAACTTTTTTACCATTTTTTGATATTGGTAAATCTAAATAAAGAGCTTCACCTTCAAATTTTACATTTTTATTTTTAATATAAATATTTGCCCATGAGGTTTTATATTTATGTTTATCATCTAAAATTAAAAAAGAGTTTTTAAGTTGTAAATCTATATTTGGTAAAGCTTTATCTTTTGAATCTTTTTTAGTGTTATTTGATAAATCTAAATCTACATTATTTAATTTTATTAGTGGATTTTTTTCTTTTTCTAAAACTATTTGTATATCATTATTGTTTGTTTTAATAAGAATTAAATCATTATTAATAGTACCATTAGCACTTAATTTATCTATTTTTTCACCATCTTTACTAAATGGATAATCTAAGTTTTTTGCATTTATTGTAAACTCGATGTTGTTTTCATCGAAAACTTTTACTTCTAAGTCACCCTCTTTTATCCCTGTATTATCAAGTAATTTAGAGTAAGGATAAATCTTTTTTAAATCTTTAATATCGATATCTACTGATTTTTCTTTTATATCAATTTTTGTTTCTAAATCTTTTATATCAATTTTTGCTGATTCTTTAAAATCTACATCAAGCTTAGTGCTTATATCTTTTGCATCGATAATAGATTCTTTATCACTTTGAATTTTAAAACTATTTATTTTTGCTTCACCTGTAGCAGTTGAAGTATTTGTATCAATAACTAAAGATAAGTTGCTTTCTAACATCTCTTTATGTTTAATACGTGAATTTTTAATATCTACAATATTATCTTTTAATTCAACATCAGCTTCAAAGGCTTTAAATTCAAAATTATTAAGTCTTAATAATGCATCTTTTAATTTAAACTCACCCAATACCTCCATTTTTCTTGAAGCAAGATATGGAACTTTTAAATAAACCCTTGATTTTAATTCTCCACTTGACTGTTTTAATGGAAGATTTATTTCATAAGCTTTTAAAATACCTAAAATATCATCATTTAGCATCGATTCTGATTTTAAATCAACATGAACGACACCCTTTTGTAAACTTGTTAAATCTGTTATATAAACCTTACTACCATAAAGTTTACTTTCATTATATGTTGGATTTTCTAAATCAAAATATAAAGTATCATTTTTATAATTAATTGTTAAAAATTTAGTATCAACAGTTTTTGCTTTTTCATTAAATCTAATTTTTGCATCTTTTATATAGGCTCTACCTTTTATAGAATCCATAATAGCTTGCTTTTTTTCAATATCAATCTTTCCATATAGATACTCAAGATTAATATCTCCTTCAACATTATCATACATCCAAGCTTCTGCAACACTATCAAGTCTAAATAACTGTTTTAAAAATTTCATTGACTTAAATGAGTTTTTTGAATTTACATAAAAATCAAATATATTATTAGCTACTTGGGCGTTTATCTCTCCAGAAATATCTTCATAATAATATGTACCAAAAAAATTAAATATATTTTTTGATAAATCTAGTTTTGACTTTCCAATTAATGTCAAACCACTTTGTTTATGATAAACTGAATAAAAATTTAAAAATATTTGAGAAGCACTCAAATCTAAATCAGCAGAAAGATTTATATCTTTATTATCTAAATAAAGAAGTTTATTATTTAAAGTAACTGTAAACTCATTATCAGCGATTTTTATTCTTTCTACATCTATTTTTTTAAAAAAACTTAATACTTTTTTTACATTTGATAAAATGTTTAAAATATCTGTTTGTGAAGTTTTATCTTCTTTTGAAGCTAATAGTTTACTGTTGATTTTCAATTCATCAATTTCTAAAATGAGTTTTTTATCATATTTTAAATAGAATTGCGACACTGAAAAATTATTAAAAGAGAATGAATCAATTTTTATGCCTGAAAATAACGAAACGCCAAGACCTAAAAAAAGAACAAGTAAAACTATTATAATTAGTTTAATAAGCTTTAACATTATTGAGATGTTCCTTATAGCATCAATTGCTGTACTTTTTTATCTTAACATACCAATAAGCTCAACTAAAGTATTGTATATTCCTAAAGGTAGTACTAGTTCTATTATATCTTATTTGAACAAAAATGGTTATGAAATGAATCAGATTGATAACATAGTAATAAGACAATTTGGTTACCCTCAAAGTGGTTGGATAGACTTAAAATCTCAATATATGAAAAAAGCAGATTTTTTATATAAATTAACAAAATCAAAAGCTGCTTTAAAAAATATAACTTTAATTCCAGGGGAAACCTATTCTATATTTTTAAAGGAAATAGCTGAAAAGTTCAATCTTTCTGAAGAAAAATTAAAAACTATATATGATAAATTTGCCTATAAAAAAGATGGGAATATCTTAGCGGAGACCTACTCTTTACCATATGGAATGAAAGAGGATCATCTATTATTTTATCTATTTTCTAATACCAATAAACAATATGAAGAATTCTCACGAAAAGTATTTGGTTATTATGATAAGAAAAAATGGTACTACTATATTACAATGGCATCAATTATCCAAAAAGAAGCTGCTACAGTTGATGAAATGCCATTAGTTTCATCGGTAATATATAATAGATTAAAAAAAGGTATGGCTTTACAAATGGATGGAACTTTAAATTATGGAGAATATTCCCATGTAAAAGTAACAGCTCAAAGAATTAAAGAAGATAATAGTTCATATAATACATATAAAAATAAAGGACTTCCTGCAAATCCAATTTGTGCAGTTAGCTTAGATGCAATTAAAGCTGCTCTTTTTCCTGTAAAAAGTAATTATCTATATTTTGTAAAAGATAATAAAACTGGATTACATAAATTTGCTTCAACATATAATGAACATGTTAATAATATTAATGCAAATAGAGGTGTTAAAAAAAGTTACACTAAAGTAAAAGAGATAGAGACAAAAATTGATAAAGAAGCTAAAAAAATCATGGAAACTGATGTTTCTAAGCAAAAACCCTCAACAATAAAAGATTTATGGAGCAATGTTAAGTAGTCATTTGTGAATAATTGAAACAGTCATTTTTTTGTAACTAATCAAATGATAAAATTCAATTAGCATAAAATTAAATGTGGCTATTATAACAATACTCAAAATATCAAACTAGGAAATAACATGTCAAAAATCATTTATACAAAAGTTGATGAAGCTCCAGCTTTAGCTACTTATTCTTTTTTACCAATCATTAAAGCTTTCACAAAAAGCTCTGGTATTGAAATGGTATCAAAAGATATTTCGTTAGCAGGAAGAATTATTGCAAACTTCCCTGAAAATCTAACAGAAGACCAAAAAATTGGTGATGCACTAGCAGAACTTGGTGAGATGACACAATATGCAAGTACAAATATTGTAAAACTTCCAAATATTTCTGCTTCTATTCCACAATTAAAAGCTGCTATTGCAGAATTACAAGAAAAAGGTTATAAAGTACCTAACTATGACGAGTCAGAAGAGATTACTGCTAGATACTCTAAGATTCTAGGAAGTGCTGTTAACCCAGTTCTAAGAGAAGGAAACTCAGATAGAAGAGCTCCAAGTGCAGTTAAAAACTATGCTAAAAACAACCCACATAGAATGGGAGAGTGGACAAAAGATTCTAAAACTGATGTAGCTCACATGACTGAAAATGATTTCTATGGTGCTGAATTATCTACAACTTTAGAAAAAGAAGATAACTTCCAAATTGCTTTTGTTAATAAAGCTGGTGAGAAAAAAGTATTAAAAGAATCTCTACCTTTAGAAGCTGGTGAGATTGTTGATGCAACTTGTATGAGTGCAAAATCTTTACAAGAATTTTACCAAGATGCAATTGATGAAGCTAAAAAAAGAGGTGTTTTATTATCTCTTCACTTAAAAGCTACAATGATGAAAGTTTCAGACCCAATTATGTTTGGATATGCAGTAAAAGTTTACTTCAAAGATTTAATTGCTAAACATAGTGAGTTATTTGATTCATTAGGTGTTAACTTTAATAATGGTTTAGGTGATTTATATTCTAAATTAGACCAAGTTGATGAAGCTAAAAAAGCTGAAATATTAGCTGATATTGATGCAGTATATGCTAAACAACCAAAATTAGCAATGGTAAATTCTGCTAAAGGTATTACAAACTTACACGTACCATCAGATGTTATCGTTGATGCTTCTATGCCTGCTATGATTAGAGGTGGTGGTAAAATGTGGAATGCTGAAGATAAAGAAGAAGATACTTTAGCAATGATTCCAGATAGATGTTATGCAAAATCTTTCCAAGCTGTAATTGATGATTGTAAAGAAAATGGTAAATTAGACCCAACAACTATGGGAACAGTTCCAAATGTTGGTTTAATGGCTAAAAAAGCAGAAGAGTATGGGTCACATGACAAAACTTTCCAAGCTAGTGAAGATGGACAATTTGTTGTTACAAATAGTGCAGGTGAAACTGTATTTAGTTTTGATGCACAAGAAGGTGATATTTTTAGAATGTGTCAAGCGAAAGATGCTCCAATCCAAGATTGGATTAAACTAGCAGTTACTAGAGCTAGATTATCTAATACACCAGCTATTTTCTGGTTAGATGAAAACAGAGCACATGATGCACAAATGATTAAAAAAGTTAATAAATACTTACCTGATCATGATACAACTGGTTTAGATATTTCTATTATGGCTCCTGTTGATGCAACTAAAAAATCTCTTGAGAGAATGAGAAAAGGTGAAGATACTATTTCTGTTACTGGTAATGTTCTTAGAGATTACAATACAGACCTTTTCCCAATCTTAGAGCTTGGAACATCTGCAAAAATGTTATCAATCGTTCCATTAATGCAAGGTGGAGGATTATTTGAAACTGGTGCTGGTGGTTCTGCTCCTAAACACGTACAACAATTTGTTGAAGAGTCTTACTTAAGATGGGATTCATTAGGTGAATTCATGGCATTAGCTGCTTCATTTGAACACTTAGCAAATACTCAAGATAATGCAAAAGCACAAGTTTTAGCTACTACTTTAGATAAAGCAACAGGAACATTTTTATTAAATGATAAATCTCCTGCAAGAAAACTAGGTTCAATTGATAACAGAGGTTCACACTTCTACTTAACAATGTACTGGGCACAAGAGTTAGCAGCACAAAATGATGATGCAGAACTTAAAGCTGAGTTTGAACCAATTGCAAAAGCATTAACTGAAAATGAAGATAAAATTGTTGCAGAGTTAGTTGCAAATCATGGTAAACCTGCTGATATTGGTGGATACTATTTACCAGATGAAGAAAAAGCTTCTAAAGCTATGAGACCATCAGAAACACTAAACTCAATTATTGGATAAAGTAACCAAAAAATTTATCTAAATTTGTTAGAATAAAGGCAAGACTTCGGTCTTGCCTTTTTTTATATAAAATATACAATTAATTTAATTATATTAAATATTAATTTGATATAATTAAATTAATTTGATAAATATAAATCTATTTAATTTTAATAAGGATAATTATGGATAATAAAAAAGTTGGTATTATTGGAGTTGGAAATGTTGGTTCAACTCTTGCATACACTCTTGCTCATAAAGGTATTTGTTCTAAAATAGTTCTAAAAGATATTAGAGAAAATATTGTTCAAGCAATGGCTTTAGATATTTCTCAAAGTGCAAATGCTGCAAAATCACATACTATTGTAACCCCTGCTAAATCAGGTGTCGACTTAAAAGGGTGTGATATTATTGTTATAACTGCTGGACTTCCAAGAAAACCAGGTATGAGTAGAGACGATTTACTATTAACAAATGCAAAAATTGTTTCAAGTGTTATTGAAGATATTAAAATTTATGCTCCAAAAAGTAAATTAATAATTGTTTCTAATCCCCTTGATGCAATGGTTTATACAGCAATTAAATCATCTGGTTTCTCAAGAAATCAGGTAATTGGAATGGCTGGAATTTTAGATAGTGCAAGAATGTCTCACTTTATTCTTGAAAAAGTTGGATATGGTGCTGGACAAATAGAATCTTCAGTTATGGGTGGACATGGAGATGACATGGTTCCACTTCCAAACTACTCTACAGTTGCAGGTGTTGCCTTACCTGAGATATTAAGTAAAAATGATATAAATGATATTGTAGAAAAAACTAAAAATGGTGGGCTTCAAATTGTAAAGCTTCTGGAGACAGGTTCTGCATATTATGCTCCTGCCCATGCAACTTCGTTGATGGTTGAGGCAATTTTAGATAATAAAAGAAAGATATATCCTTGTGCAGTAATGTTAGATGGTGAATATGGCTATGAAAATATAGTTGGTGGAGTTCCTGTTATGCTAGGAAGTAATGGTATAGAAAAAATTATTGAATTAAATTTAAATAATGAACAAAAAGAACTATTTGAAAAATCTATAAACTCTGTTAAAGAGCTTGCAAATACACTTGAAGAGAAATTTTTTAATTAATATTAATTACATATTAAAATGATATCATAAAAAAATATTTCTAATGAAGGATTAAAAAATGACAAAAACATATGAAGTGTTAAATGTAAAATGTGGAGGTTGTGCAAACACTTTAATTAATGGATTAAAAAATGAATTTGGTGAAGTTAAAGTTGACTTAGATGTAAACCCTCGAAAAATTACATTAGATATTGAAGATACTCAAGAAGAGAGTTTAAAAACTAAACTAAGAAGTTTAGGATATCCATTAACAACTGATGAATTAAGTGGATTTGATAAAGCTGCAACAACAGCAAAAAGTTTTGTATCATGTGCAGTTGGAAAATTTAATGAGGCAACAAAAAAATAACTAAAATTAAGCTTTTTTTATAATTTAGTGTGTTATAACATACTAAATTATAAAAGGATTTTAAAATGAAAAAACTCTCTTTTCTTCTATTACTAATATCTGCAACTTCGTTATTCTCTGCAGATAGTAACTCTATTAAACACTTTGGTTTTTCTGGAATTTTTGGATATGCTGGAGAAACTATAATTCATGATTATGAATCAATAAGTCAAACAGAAAAAGTTTTATATGGAACAGCAATTGGTTCAATTCCAGGTCTTGCAAAAGAATTAACAGATAAAAAATTTGATAATGAAGATATGGCATTTAATGTATTAGGTGCATTAACAGGAAGTTTATTAAGTAATTATTTAAACAATAATGTTTTTGTTACGATGGAGCATAACTCAAAGAAAAAAAGTAATAAACTTTTAGTTTCTATGAAATTCTAATAAAAGAGGTTTCCCTCTTTTATTATAGTTTTATTTTAGATTTTCAGCTACAAAATCCCAGTTAACTAAAGCCCAAAAGTTCTCTAAATATACTGGTCTTGCATTTCTTGTATCAATATAATATGCATGTTCCCAAACATCAACAGTTAAAACTGGAGTTAAACCATCAGTAATTGGAGTTCCTGCATTTGATGTTGAAACAATTTTTAAAGCTCCACTTGAATCTTTAACTAACCAAGTCCATCCTGAACCAAAGTTATTAACAGCAGCATTTGTAAAATCTTCTTTAAATTTATCAACTGAACCAAAAGCTTCTGTTAAAGCACTTGCAACTTCATCACTAATTGAAGAACCACCAGGAGTTAAACCATTCCAGAAAAAGTCATGGTTAAATACTTGAGCAGCATTATTAAAAACCCCACCTTCACTACTTTTAATAATCTCTTCTAATGACTTGTCAGCAAACTCAGTACCTTCAATTAAACCATTTAATTTTGTTACATATGTTTGGTGATGTTTACCGTAGTGAAATTCTAAAGTCTCTTTTGACATTTGTGGTTCTAAAGCGTCTAATTCGTATGGTAGTTTCATTAATTCGTGTTTCATTTAAAATCCTTTTATAAAATATTATTACTGTTATTTTACTACTATAACTTAAATTAAAATTAATAAATTTATAGTAAATTTTTTAATTAAGACAAGTTTTGTCCTATTTACAATTATCTACCTAATTAATAGGCTTTCTAACTTATTTTCTTTAGCAAAACTCAAGGCACTATTACCAAAATTATCTTTTTGGTTTATATTCGCATTGTTTTCAATTAAATAATTTATTAATTTTATTTGCTTGTAAAAAATTGCATAAAAAATTGCATTTGCTCCTACTTGATCTTTTAAATTAATATCAACACCAAAAGCTAATAACTTTTTTATCAGTGTCAAATTACCTTTATAAACTAAATAAAATAGTGCATGGAGTTTTTTATTTAAATGTACAATTAAGCTAATTTCTTTTTTTAATAAAACTTCAAAAGCCACTTTATTATTAGTTTGGATTGCCCAAAAGAGTCCATTTCTTCCACCATTGTCTCTTTGGTTTATATCTACACCTAAACTAATAATATCTTCAAATCTCTTGTTATTTTTCTTAACAATTGATTCAAAAAAAGCAGACCATCCATAACTATTTTGGTAATTTATATCTGCACCATTAAAAATTAATTGTTTAAAAGTTTTTTCATCTTCTATATTTGTTAAGAGCAAATCAGAAAGTTCATTTTTTTCAATTAAATGATTATTACTCATTATTAATCCTTTTATAAATGATAATATATATCAAGAAAAGTATATAAATTTATATTTAAAGGGGATTTAGAGTATTAGTTAGTTAGGGTTTTTAAGTAAAGAGAAGATTCTCTTTACTTTTTGATTAATTCAGAAAGTGGTTTAAGAGCTGATTTCATCTCTTCTTTTGTCATAGAACCATCTAAAGCCCCTTCTTTAACACTTCCTTCATAAATTTTTGTAATAGTTCCTTCTTTACTTAAAAGAAACGCGGCATATTTTGTTTTAGCATTATCAGTTACATAAAGTGCATTTACCATATCTCCATCAAAATCATAAATCATAGGAATATTTGTTCCTTCATTTAGATCTTCAAGTTTTCCTGGAATAAACATTTTTTTAACAAACCAAGGAGCACTCGAGATATTTGCAACCATTACATATGGTAAATCAATATTAAACATAGTTGGCAACTCTTTAACTACAGCTAAAGAATCATGATTCCCAACAACAATCAAAGTCTCTTGTCCTTTTTTGAAAAGTGTTTCTCTTTTAATTTTACCATCTTTTCCTACAAGCTCATATTCACTCGGAATAGAATCATATTTTGCAATTTTAACAACATTATCATTTGCTAAGATTTGTTTTGGTTTTTCTGCTGTTAAAAAAACTAATAAAGCAAAACCTGCTACACCTAAAAAAACAACTTTTAATAGATTTCCCATCTTTGTCCTTCTTTTTTAATTTGAATTAAGATTGTATCAACAATATATTAATTATTTATTAATGATTTCTTTTAACCCAACGTTTAAACAATCTATGAGTTAAAATCTCTTCTTGAATATCTTTTTGGTTTAAAATATTCTCTACTAAAAGATTTGCTAAGTATGGAGATAAGACAAATCCCCTGCCCCCAACGCCATTTATTACATATAAATTATCTTTTGTTATTAGCATATTGTTTTTAATATGAGAACCATTTTTTAAGTGGGGATATTTTTCTATAGTTTTTTCTGAATCAATTATTTTACCAACCATTGGAAAATAATCTACACTAGATGCCCTAGCACCAACTTTTAAACTTCGAACTTCTACATCTTCAAGTTTTAATATATCATTTGCTTTATCTAATAACTCTTTTGTATCATTTTCACATCTTTCAAGACTATAGTTGTGTGATGTTAACTTATTGATATTAACACCTTTTATACAAAGATTACAATCTTTTACACTACACTCAAGTCTATGGTGTGTTGCTCCAATTGAAACAATATTTTTCTTTTTTTCTTCATCATATTTAGAAAAAGATATAGAACAAGCCTTGTGATAGTTTTTTAAAACTTTTGTAGAGGTAAATACATCAATTTTTTGTCCCCAAACTGCTCTTATATTAAAATATTCTTCTTCAATTAATTCAATATCAGCACCTATAGTTAAAATGATATTTTTCCCTTTTATATTTCCATTAAGAAGCCAAAAATCTTCATCTTTTTTTAGTCTATAAACTTCAAAGTCCAAAAGTTTTTCAACATCTTTTGCTAGTTGTTCGCAGATTTTTTGCGAATTTACATGGGAACCTATTTCAAAAAAATATCCATCTCCCTCTTCTTTAAAAGGGAAATCCATATAAGGGATATAACTTTCAAATTTTTCTCTATCTTCTTCATTTTTAGGGATTCTAACAACTCCGCAATTATTAATCTCATTAGGAAAGTTTTCTTTATAAAAAGAAACAGAAAATTTCAGAGCATTAGTCACTAAATCTTTAAACTTATTAGGTTTTCCAAGTAGTGGAGATAAAAAAGCTCCTGCTGCACCACTTGCACCAAAACCAACTTCTGGGTTTTTATCTATTAGTAAAATAGAATCTGAATATTTGGATAAAAAATGAGCAACACTACATCCTGCAATACCAGCTCCTATAATAATAAAATCATACTCTTTAGACATTTTTATGTATCTCTTCTAAAATTTGAAAATTTGGTCGCCAATAGCCTCTTCCACCCCTTAAACTAAAACATTTATGATTTGGAAGTTTTTTTCTGTAAAAGTTCAATCTTTCTTTTGTAGTTTTTCCAGTATCACAATAAAAAACAAAAATAGTTTTTTCATCCATTAAAGCCATTTCATAAGGATTATATGTGATTGTTTCAATATTCGGTAATGGCTTTAATATAGTATCAACCAGTACTATTTTATAACCATCTTTTTCTAATTCAATAGTATTTTTAAGTAACTCTTCTTGAGTCCATTCATCTTTTGTAAACATAACTATATGATTGCAAAAAAGGGTTTAAAAAGTGTTAAAGTATCAATTTTAGTTTAGCTATTACCACTCAACTATGCTAATTAATATTTACAACTTGATTGACAATGACTCAAGTTTATGGTATAATATTTATTATAATTAAAACAATTTTAAAAATATAATCTTTTTAATTTGGTTAACTCCAATGATAAAAAGAAAGTAGATAAATATAATTTAATCCTTTAGTAAAGGACTATTTTAAGGACGAGGAAATGGCAAAAAGTTTATACGAAACATTAGAAATAAATGATACAGCATCTGCTGATGAAATAAAAAAAGCATATAGAAAATTAGCAAGAAAATACCATCCAGATGTAAATAAAGATAAAGATGCAGAGGAAAAATTTAAAGAGATAAATGCTGCATATGAGGTTTTAAGTGACCCAGAAAAAAAACAACAATATGACCAGTTTGGTGATTCAATGTTTGGTGGTCAAAACTTCCATGATTTTGCAAGAGGTCAAGGACAAAATGTTGATTTAGATGAGATTTTAAGACAAATGTTTGGAGGGGGAGCTGGATTTGGTTCTTCTGGTTTTTCACAAAGTGGTTTTAGTGGATTTGGAGGATTTGGGAATCAAGGTTTTAATGAACCAGATTTAGATACACAAGCACAAATTACAATCCCCTTTGATGTATCAGTATTAGGTGGGAAACAACATATTTCATTAAATAATGACTCCTTTGATATAAAAATACCTGAGGGTATTAAAAATGGACAAAAAATAAGAGCAAAGGGTAAAGGAAAATCTTATAATGGACAAAGGGGTGATTTAATTATAAAGATTAATGTTGCTTCAAGCCCTGATTATGAAAGAGATGGTAGTACATTGACAAAATCTTTTGATTTACCACTTAAAACAGCTTTATTTGGTGGAAAAGTACAAATTAAAACTATCCATAAAGATATTACACTAAAAGTTCCACAAAATACTAAGCAAAACCAAAAATTTAGAGTAAAAGAACTTGGGGTATTAGATAGAGCTGCTGGTTCAAAAGGTGACTTATATTTAAAAGCAAACATTGTTTTACCTAAACTTGAAGACTTAGATGAAGATTTGGTAAAATCACTAGAAGAGAAATTACCAGAAACAGTATAAGGAATAGATATCATGGATAACAAAGCTTATAATGAACCTGTATATTTAATCTCTGCTGTGGCTGAAATTTTAAGTATTCATCCACAAACTTTAAGACAATACGAAAGAGAGGGTTTAATTAAACCCTCTCGTACAAATGGAAAGATTAGACTATATTCTCAAAAAGATATTGACCATATTAAATATGTATTAACATTAACAAGGGAATTGGGAATTAATCTTGCAGGAGTTGATTTAATACTTCAACTAAATCAAAAAATAGAATCTTTAGAAGTAGAAGTTGAAAGTTATAAAACTAAATTAAAAGATGTAAATAAATTCGGTCTTGTACCAAATTCGAAAGCTTTGGTTATTAAAAAAAGTTCTTATGATATTGTGATTTTTGAAGAATAAAGAGTAAATTAAATTTACTCTTTATTGATTTGAAATTGTACTTTGTAATCTCTCATTAATGGTGGAATATCTAAATAGTTCTCATCATTAGTATTTGTCTGTTTTGTAGAATTTTCCCCATCATTTACATTTGTTTCATAAGGTTCATCATTTTTAGATTCAAATCCAGTTGCAACAATAGTGATTTTAACTTCATCTGGTTCTAAAGTATTATCAGAAGTCGTACCAAAAATAATCTCAGCATTTGAATCAATTGTTTCATGAATTCTTGACATTACATCATTAATTGCAAATAAAGATACTTGTGGATGTGTATTAAAGTGAATTAAAATACCCTTTGCACCACCAAGTGAAACTTTATCTAAAAGTGGTGAATCAATTGCATCTTCTAAAGCTCTTTGTGCAGCTTGATCACCTTTGGCTTTTCCTATACCCATTAAAGCCATACCTTTATGTTGCATAATTGTTTGAACATCGGCAAAGTCAGTATTAATATCAGAATTTCCTGGATTTAAAATAACCTCAGTCATACCATTTACTGCTTGGTAAAGAATATTATCAATAATTTTAAAGGCATCTTTCATACCAACATTTTCATCAATAATCTCTAAAAGTCTATCATTAGGAACAACTATAATAGAATCAGATACTTTTTTAATCTCTTCTAATCCAAGATTTGCAAGTCCTGCTCTTTTTTTACCTTCCCAAGTAAATGGTTTAGTTACAACAGAAACTGTTAATGCCCCAATATCTTTTGCCGCTTTAGCAATAATAGCAGCTGCACCTGTACCAGTTCCACCACCAAGACCAGCAGCAATAAATACAATATCAGCACCACTTAAAGATTCTTTGATATCTTCATAACTTTCAACTGCTGAATCTCGCCCAACTTCTGGTTTCATTCCAGCACCAAGACCTTTAGTAAGCTTCAATCCCAATTGAATTTTTTTAGGAGCTTTTGATATTCTAAGAACTTGCAAGTCAGTATTTGCTGCAATTAAATCAATTTTATGCGTTCCTTCGTTAATCATGTGGTTGATCATATTACAACCACCTCCACCAACTCCAATTACAGAGATTTTTGCTATATTTTCAGATAAGGTTTTGTTAGGCATTTCCACTTTGATATCATCCACTCCAAATAAATTTTTATTATCCATTAGAACCACTCCGTAATAGCATTCCAAATTTTGTTAACACCCTTACTTTTATCTTTTTTGTTAAGAGTAGGTAGTTTTCCAGAATCATCTAATTTTGGGTCCTCTTTTTTAATATTCTTTTTTGCAACTTGAGGCTTAGGCGTACTTAAATCTAAACCACTTAAATCTTGACTTTCTATTTTTACTGTTGATAAATCATCAATTTTTCTTTTTTTAATTAATGCTTTATTTGAATCTAATTCAAAATTTCTATTTGGGTCAAGAGAATATAAAAGTAATCCAACAATTGTTGACATTTTTTGATCTTCAAAACTCATATATCCATTTTTAATATTTACTGGATTAGAAACTTTTACCGGTAAATTATCAAAAATTAATGTTGCTAATTCTTGAATACCTTCAAGCTTACTCATTCCACCAGTAAGAACAAGCCCTGTTCCTAAAGTTTCATAAATACCACTTTTTTTAAGATCACTTTTTATTAATGTTAAAATCTCTTCAACCCTTGCATGAATAATTGTTTGAACATGCTCTAAAGAAACTTCAGAAGAGATTTTTTCATCACCAATTCTTGGTGTTCTAATCTTTTTATTTTGAATCTCTTCAAGACTTCTTAATAGATTTCCATATTCAGTTTTTATTTTTTCTGCAGCAACTGGTGGGGTATGTAGCATAACAGAAAGGTCATTTGTAATATGATTTGATCCAACTGGTAAAAATCCATTATAAATTAAAGAAGAGCCTTTATAACAAACATATTGAGTTGTTGTTGCTCCAATATTAATAACCGTAGCCCCAAAGTTTCTTTGCTGTTCATCAAGAACAGCAATAGCAGAAGCATATGGATCTAAAACAAAGTTAGTAACTGAAAGATTTGCCATTTTCATAGCCGATTTGATATTTGTTAAAGCTGTTTTTTTAGCAGTTACAACAAATACTGAAACTTCAAGTCTTGAACCATTCATATTTAAAGGGTTTTCAACATCAGCTGAATCATCTATTTTAAAGAAGATTGGTATAACATGAACAACATCATATTCTGGGATTATTGTTGCATTGTATAATGCCATTTGTAAAACTTGATTTATCTCATTTTCGGTAATAAGTCCATTTGGGATATTTACACTTCCTGAACTTCTAATGCATTTTGTGTATGCACCTGTTATTGAGACAACAGTAGATTCAATTGGTTCTGTAGTATTTTTTTGTGCTATTGAAACAGCTTCTCTTATAGAGTTAGAGGCATCCTCAATATTTGAGATCACCCCTTTATTAATTCCATCACTCTTAGAAGACCCTGTTCCTAAAATATTTATTTTATAATCTAAATTATTCTTTGCAATAACAGCAGTTATATAAGAAGACCCTATATCTATTGCTAAGAGAGTTTTATTCAAAATTACTCCTCGAATGTTACAGAAGATTGTACTTCATATCTATTTTCTAAATTTTTAACTAAACTATTCATTAATTCTTGGTTATAAAGATTATTCATTGTAGTTTTAACAGCTTCATCCTTTGAAGCATCATAAGAAGCTAGTTTAGAACTGTTAATTTTATAAACTACAACTTTCTCACCAAGTGAAATTGTACCTTGTTTCTGTGTAGTTGAAAATAATTGGTTTAAAAAAGTTAATGCTTCATCTCTTGCAAGACCATCAATTTTATCAACTGAATCCCTTGAAACTAAACCAATATTTTTACCATCAAAATTTTCTAAAGATTTTTTCGCAAGTTCATCAAGCCCTTTAGCTTTTTGAATTGCCTCAAAATCAACAACAACTTTAGCTCTTGCATCTTCAAAAGATAAAGTTTTAGGTGGGATTCTATTTGTAATTTTTACAATGATATATTTCTCATCAACCAAGAAAGGTTTTAATAAATCTCCTGGCACTGCATCTAGAATCTCTTTATTATTTTCTTCCCCAAAATTTAATGCAATCTCATTAACTCTATTTTTAGCTGTTAAAGAAGCTTCACCTTTTTTAATTGCTAAATATTTTTTTAAGGCTTCTTTTTTTGTTTCTTTTAAATCTAAAGCTTTTACAATGTCATCTTTTGCTTCATCTAATGATTTAATCTTTCCATCTTCTTTTTTCAAATCAGTTTTGTTCATATTGTAATACTCTGTAATCTCTTGCTCAGAATAAGAACCAGAAATTAAAGAAACTTCATCATACTCGTAAGAGATTGCACTTTGTGATTTATAATTATCTTTATTCTCTTCCCAATATTTTTTTAATTCATCTTCATTTATTGTTACATTTATATCATTTGAACTTAAGATTTTAATTGAGATATCATCTTGAGAAAAAAGTAATTTGTTTAAATTTTCTAATTCAGTTTTATTAGCCTTAACACTGAAGATTTTTTCAACTTTTTGTAATAACAAATCTCTTTTTACATTTGCTTCAAATTCAGTTGGATTTGTTCTGTTTTGATTTAAAACAGTAATGTAAGTATCTTTATTAAATTTACCATCTTTTATAAACGCTGGTATTTTAACTAACTCTTTTGCAACTTCTTCATCTGTAACATCTAATCCTATCTCGTCTGCAAATGAAAGAATAAGATTTTTTTGAATTACCATATTGTAAGCTGCTTCTTTTAATTTTAATTGATCAGCCATCTCTTGGTTAAACTGTTGTCCAAAAATTCTTGCATATTGATCGTATAGTGATGAATATTCCCTTTGGTATTCACTAACTGTTACTTCTCTATCACCTACAACTGCAACTGCTCCACTCTTTGAACCATAGTCATAAGACCCCCATCCTACAAAACCAGCTCCAACAAAAGCAATAGTACTTATCCAAATTGTTATAACAAGCCATTTTTTGTGTCTCTGCATCCAAGAAATCATAAAATATTATCCTCTTAAAAATTTTGGATATGATACTCAAAGAATGCTTTTAAATAGGTAAATTAATTATTCTTATGCTTAATTTTATTTTGAAAGTAAATCGTTGATTACAGATTCTCTTTTTGTTGTTTCAATTCTTTTGCAAGCACTTTTAAAAGCATCCTCTTCACCAACGATAAAACACATCTTTTTCGCCCTTGTAATTGCGGTATAAAGGAGCTTTGTATTATGCATAATATAGTGGGAAAAACTCATTGGAATCAAAGCATTTTCATACTCCATTCCTTGTGTTTTATGTATTGTTAAGCAATATGCTAAAGATAAAAGATTAGTTAATTCATCAAAATCATAGAAAACTACCATATCATCATTTGGGTATAAAACAATCACATTATTTTCTTCAAAATCAAGTTTTATTATTAGCCCTAACTGACCATTAAAAACTCTTTTTTCTAAAAACTCACTAGAACCAGATTTATACATTTTCATAGTCTGAGCTTTCATGTTTTCATTTTTAATATGTATAACTTTATCAGTCATTCTAAACTCATAAAGCTTAGTTTTATAACCTTTTGCTTTAGTATGATTAAATAATGTTTGCAATTGCATATTTAAATTTTCAACCCCCAAAGGTCCAGCTTTCATAGGGGTAATCACTTGAAATAAAGTCAATGCTTTTGATATATCTTTTTTCTTAATAAAATCATAAAAACCCTCAATATAATGACTTGAAATATTTAAAATTGTATTTAAAATATTTTCACTTATATTCGCCCTTACATTTGAAAATTCATTTTGCGTACTTGAATTTTTTACTCCATAATAATTATTTATTGATACGTTAACAAATTTAAAATCTTGATAATCTTTTTCATATTCAGGGATATTCCCTTCTCTAATATCATTTGCAATTACAGCTATTGCTTGGTCTTGGCTTTGTCTATATATTTTTGTAAGTTTGCATATTGGAGCTAATTCATGTTTTATAGCATCAGCTAAAATATTTCCTGCCCCAATTGCAGGAAGCTGTCCATCATCACCTACAACTATGAAAATTGTATCATCTGATATTTTTTTTATAAGATTATAAAACATAACAGAGTTTACCATTGATGCTTCATCAAGTAAGATAACCTTATGGGGGAAAAATTCTTTATCCTCATGTTTTACAAAAAGTGATTGAATAGTACTACTATTATATCCCGTGGTATCAGAGATTCGCTGAGAGGCAATTCCACTTAAAGCAATAGTTATAATATCATCATATGATACTATCTCTTCAAGTAGTTCTAAAACTGCCCTACTTGATGT
This sequence comes from Arcobacter arenosus, assembly GCF_005771535.1. Taxonomy (NCBI): domain Bacteria; kingdom Pseudomonadati; phylum Campylobacterota; class Epsilonproteobacteria; order Campylobacterales; family Arcobacteraceae; genus Arcobacter; species Arcobacter arenosus. Next base: position 21,468 of record NZ_VANU01000006.1, on the reverse strand, counting down.
TGATTTACCTGTTCCTGCATAACCAATTAAAAAAAGTGTTTTATTCCCATTATTGATTAATTCAACTGCTTTTTTTTGTTCAGTACTTAATTCAAAACCTAATGATATTTGTTTTTTTTCAAGGTATTCATCAAAACTTGATATTATCTTCCTATTTAAGTCATTTTTTCTTCTCTCAAAGAAATCTAAAATTCTTCGTTCTGCATTATAAAGCATTGATGGAGATAATCTATTAGGAGTTGTTTGAAATATTTGTTCTTCAACAAGCATCTTTGTAATAACATTTTCATATAAAATATCTTCATTATTAAAATGTAAAGATTCATCTAAAATTTTATAAAGATGTGATTTATCTATTGAAGAGTTTCCATTATTGTCACAAAATTCTCTTAATGTATAGTTTATACATGCATTTATTCTAAAATCACTTTTAGGATCTATTCCCAAAGATTTTGCTATCTCATCGGCTCTTTTAAATCCAATCCCTTTTATTTGTATTAATAGATATGGATTTTTTTCTATTTTTTCAATTAAATTATCAACTTCACTAAAATGAGAATAAATTTTATTAATTAGATTTGAAGTAACTCCAAACTTTGATAAAAACTTTCCAAGTTCCCTTAGGTGTTTAAATTTTTGCCATGAACTTACTATTTTATCTAGCTTTTTTTCTTTAATACCTTTGAACTTTAAAAGTTCACTTGGATTTTCATTTAAAATCTCAACAAGCTTATCTTCAGAATATTTTTCTAATAATTCATGGGCAAATTTTTTACCAACCCCTTTAACAATCTTAGTTAAAAAGAAAAACATCTCTGCTTCTTTTAATTCTAGAGTTTGAAATTCAAATTGAACCCCATATTTTTTATGGGTTGTCCAATCCCCTTTAAGTAAAATCTCTTCCCCTACTAATTTTTCTAAATCTGTATCAAAATAAGTTCCACATATTTTTTGATTATTTTCTAGTACTGCAATAACATATTTGGTTTCTGCATTTTGATATAGTACTTTTTTTATTACGCCAGATAGATTAAAAAGTTTCTCATTTTCTTGAATATCTTCAGACATCAATATCCATCATCAAATTTACTTTTTTTGTGTTTATCTTTTTTGTAGGAACTTTTGTTTTTCTCTTTTTGTAGAAGGTTTGCATCTTTTAATAATGTATCCCTTTCATCTTCAAAACTATCACTTGAGTTTTCTATATAGCTTAGGGTTTTATTTATAAAAGCTATTAAAGACCTTAAATAGTTTGAATCCAAAGGTACAGATTTAACTCTTTTCATATCCTCATAGTTTTTCAGTGTTCTTTCTTTAAAAAGCTCTTTGTCAAAATTTTCTAATTTTAATAAAGAGATTGTTCTAGTAAAAAACTTTTCTAAAACTCTAATATATCGTATTCTTAATTGTTTTTCGTGCATATTCAAAACTATAAACTTGGTAATATATCATTAAGACTTTCAAGTCCTAACTCTTCTAGATTTAAATGGATTTGACCCATTTTTTTTGATTTTTCATTTATAATTACAGGTGAGAAGATATTCATAGAAGATTCTGAAACTTGAGTTTGTAAAACAAAAATATAAAAAATAGAAATATCTTCTATAGATTTAATTTCAAGTTTATTTTTAAAATCTTCAGGAAGTTCAAAAGCTAAAGATTTCAAAGCTCCAAAACTCATTAACCTAAGAGTTATACCAGTATCATTACCTTTGATTACTGAAAAAAAATCATCAAGTTTAGTTAATTCAAACTCTGTTTCATCTTTACAACCATCAATTGGAATTACAACTTTATAACTCATTTACTTCCTTTTTGTGTGATGTGATTCTACAAAAAATATAATTTGAAGTCAATTAATAACTAGTTTATTATAATAATCATTTAACTGATTATGGTATACTTTGTGTATGATAGTTTCAAATAACAACAACCTTTTGAATATTTTACTACCAAATGACAATAAAGTCTTAAAAGAAACATTAAAAAATGCTGATGCACAAACTTTACAAAAATTTCAAAATGGAACTGCTACAGTTGGGGATATTTTAAAAAATCTCTTTGAAAATTTAAAAACTTCAGATAAAAGTCAAGTAAGTATTCAAAACTTTTTAAAAGACACAAATATTTTTAAAATGGAACAAAACTTTTCAAAATCAATTGAACAAGTATTATCCCAATTAAAAACGAACCCTTCTTTAGATAAATTTACTAATCAAATAGATACACTATTAAAAAATATTACAAATTTAGATGAAAATTCATTAAAACAAATGATTGATAAATCAGGTATTTTTTTAGAGTCAAAAATTGCAAATCAAATCAATTTAGAAATAGGCAATCAAGGGAATCTACCTAAAAACATAGCTGAGTTATTAACACAAATAAAAACCCTTATAAAAGATATTCCAAATTTAGAAGCAAAAAATATCACTAATCTAATTGATAAGATATTACAAACAAATTCAAATCAAACAATTACTCCTAATAACTTGCAAGGAGAACTTAAAACTTTAGTTTCTAATTTACAAAATCTATTGTCAAATATTTCTTCAAAAGAAGTTACAAATTTAAGTAATCTAACTCAAAAGCTTGAAAACTTATCTTCTCAAGCTCAACTTGTAGAATCAAAAATTGCAAATACAAATACACAAGTTGAAAATAATTTGTTAAATAATAAAGAGATAATAAACACCAAAACACTAGAGACTTTATTAACTTTAAAACAAGAACTAGTAAATATAAAAGGTATAGATACAAAACCATTAAACCAACTAATTGATAAATTGTTAAATTTACAAAATCTTTTTACAAAAATCGATTTACCTAATTTAAATCAAAGTGGTTTTCAAAGCAATTTTGCTACAAATTTAGATTCTCTTTTGACAAACTTAAAAACATCAATACAAAATCTCTCTTCAAGTAGTGAAAATTTAAATCTTCATCAAAATATAAATAAGACTATACATAAACTTGAAACTATTATAAATAATTTAATTCAAAACCCAAATAATTTTTTACCAAAAGAATCAAACCCTATACAAAACGATATGAAAGCTTTGCTTTTACAGGTACAAGCTGAATTAATTTCAAAGGGGGATTCCAATTCCCAAGAGACTATAAAACAAATTGATAGACTTATTACTCAAATTGAATATCATCAATTGCAATCATTAGTTTCTAATTCAAACAATGTATATATACCTTTTTTATGGGATATGTTAGATGAGGGTTCAATCTCAATGAAAAAAATCAATGAAGATAAATTTTATTGTGAAATCAATTTATCATTAAAGGAGTTTGGAGAAACAAACCTGCTTTTAGCTTTGTATGATAAAAATAAATTAGATTTAACAATTTATGCTTCTAAAGATAGTTTCAAGAAAACTTTACAAGAATCTCTTCCAAAATTAAGAAGTTCATTAAATTCTGTTGACTTAATACCTGTAAATATTAAAATTGTGAATATAAAAAAAGAAGATACAAAAGAACAAAAACAAATGAACCAGTTTAACCAAAACAATGATTTTATAAATCCTAGTTTTGATCTTGATATAAGGGTATAAAATGGAAAAAAACAAGCTTAAAAAAGCTGTTGCACTAGGTTATGATATTGATGTTGACAATGCACCAAAAGTAATAGCTAAAGGAACAGGAGAATTAGCAAAAAACATTATAAAAGTAGCCGAAAACAATGAAATACCAATAAAAAAAGATGAAGATTTAGTTGAACTTTTGTCTGCATTAGATATAGATAAGGAGATACCCGACTCTATGTATAAAGCTGTTTCAGAAATCTTCTCATTTATTTATGACTTAACAAGCCTTGAACGAAAAAAAAGAGAACTAGAACAAAAGTAATATTGATTTATATATAAGTTCATTTATAATATAATCCACAAAAACAAAGACATAACTGATAATGAGACTCAACAATCTTGATAATCCTTTTTTTATAGTATTACTTGCTATTGCAATTGTTATAGTTAATACAATATCATCAATAATATTTTTCCCTATTTTAACCTTAGGAATTTTATTTATGGCATTTTTTGTGTGCCTTAAAAAAAGATATTATTATTCTTTTACTGTTGTAATTCTTGCATTAACTTTTATTGAATTAAATAATGGATTTAAGCCATTATCCTTATTTCTACTTGCAACTTTTGTATATGTTTTTTTAGTACCAAATATTAATAGAATTTTCACTTTTAGTAGTTTAAATAGTTATATTTATATGACAGTATTTTATTTAGGTGTTACAATTGTTTGGTCAATTGACCATCAAATAAGCTTTTATTTTGTAGCAATTTTAGTAATTAATCTTATAATTGATTTTATCTTATTTGGAGTTCTAATTTGAAAAATAGAGTTAATATAGCCCTGATTTTAATCTTTATTGTATTGTTAACTTTATTATCTAGAGTTTATTTTCTAAGTATTAAATCAAATACATATTATGAAGAGCTTTCAAAAAGAAACTATATTAAAAAAGTTTTTGAAGTACCCAATAGAGGTATTATCAAAGATAGAAATGGCGTACCACTTGCCATGAATAAAATTGGTTTTTCAATAAATATAAAACCCCATTTAAGATCTTATAAAAATATGTATAAACTAGATCAACTTGTTACATTAATTAATAAACACTTACCTCAATATGAAAAAGAAAAGTTATATAAAGAATATAAAAAACTAGACTCAAACTATAAACATGATTTTGTGAAGGTAATCGAATTTATTCCTTATGATGACTTTTTTGATAAATATACAATCTTTAATTCAAACGATGATATAAAAATTAAACCTGAAGTAAAAAGAGTATATCCATATGGTAAAAATGGTTCTCATATAATTGGTTATGTTGGAAAAGCTACAAAAAGAGATATTGAAAATAATGAATTTTCAAAATATAGTGGGATTATTGGTAAAAATGGTTTAGAAAAATACTACAATAATAAACTTCAAGGAAAACTTGGTGAAAAAAGTATTAAAGTAAATGCTCTAAATAAAGAGATTGAAGTTTTAGATGAAATTGAACCCACATCAAATAATGACCTACATACTTCAATTGATATTGAATTACAAAAATATATTCAAAAAATTTTTGAAGGTAAAAGTGGTGCAGTTATAGTAATGGACTCAAATAATGGAGAGGTTTTAGCTGCAGGTTCTTATCCAGAGTTTGATAATAATATATTTGTAGATGGTATCTCAGTAAAAGATTGGGAAGCTATGAGAAATGATTTCAACCACCCTTTCACAAATAAACTTGTAAATGGTAAATATCCCCCTGGTTCTGTTATCAAAATGGGAATCGCACTTTCATTTTTGGAAAATGGACTAAAACCTGATTTTGAAGTTTATGATAATGGTTTTATAAAAATTGGTCGAAGAAACTTTAGATGTTGGAAAACAACTGGACATGGAAGAGTTGGTTTTACAAAAGCTATTAGAGAAAGTTGTGATGACTTTTTTTATAAAGGTAGTTTAGAAATTGGTATAAATAAAATATCAAAAACTTTAGCTAAATATGGAATTGGCGAAGAAACAGGAATTGAACTTACAAACGAATTTTATGCAACAAATCCAAATAAAGATTGGAAACAACATAAGTTTAAGCAACCTTGGTATATTGGAGATACTATTAATGCCTCTATTGGGCAAGGTTATATGTCTGTAACACCAATGCAAATTGCAAGATATACTGCTTTTTTAGCATCTGGTAAACTTCCAAAACCCCATTTTGCAAAAGATAATTTTGAAGAACCAAAAGAGATTAAATTTAATCCAGCTCATATGAAAATTATTAGAAAAGGTATGTATGAAGTAATTAACCATAAAAAAGGTACAGCAACAAATTATATAAATTCTAAAGTAACAATTGCAGGTAAAACAGGTACTGCTCAAGTTGTTACTATACCACAAGAAGAAAAAGTAAGAATGAAAGAGAGTGAATTGGAGTATTACCACAGATCTCATGCTTGGCTTACAACCTATGGACCTTATAAAAATCCACAATATGTAGTAACAGTTTTAGTTGAGCATGGTGGGCATGGTGGAAGTGCGGCAGGTAAAGTTGTAAGTCAGATTTATGATAAATTGCTTGAAATGGGATATATAAAGAATAAATAACATATTAATCATATTTTGGCTAACATACACCAAATTTAAGATTTTTTTAGGGATTTTGATTGAGATTACTTCTAAGTTTATTAATATTTTCAATAACACTTTTTGCAGCGGAAGAGCAACTTCCTGTTGTAAACTTATCTGTTGCAGCACTTGAACAACCAGCACAATTTGTAAGAACAATCAATATAGCAATAATACTTGCACTACTTGTTTTAGCGCCATCTTTATTGCTAATGATTACAAGTTTTACAAGACTATTAATCGTATTTTCACTACTTAGACAAGCAATGGGTTTACAACAAACTCCCCCAAACCAAATTATTGTATCACTTGCACTAATTATGACAATATTTATTATGGAACCATATGCAAAAAGGTCATGGGATGTTGGTGTAAAGCCTTATATGGATGAAGTTATTGGTTATGAACAAGCCTTTGAAGAGGGAGTAAAACCCTTTAAAGAGTTTATGATAAAAAATACTAGAGAAAAAGACTTAGCCCTATTTTATAGAATCAAAAAAGAAGAAAACCCTAAAAATATTGATGATGTACCTTTAACCTTATTAATGCCTGCATTTATTGTAAGTGAATTAAAAACAGCCTTTGAAATAGGCTTTTTAATCTTCTTACCCTTTTTAGTAATTGATATTATTGTTGCTTCCATACTTATGTCCTTAGGGATGATGATGCTACCTCCTGTAATGATATCTTTACCCATAAAAATCATCTTTTTTATTGTAATTGATGGTTGGGCATTGATTATAGGAAACCTCGCACAGTCCTTTAAGTGACGGGGTTTGTAGAGATTTTAGATTAGGTGACAATACACTTGTATTGTCTAACTTAAGAGTATTGGAATGTAAACTAACCTCTAGTGTAAAAATCACAACTTTAAGCAACAAAAAATCAACAAATTAGCAACATTACTACTTGTTTTAAGTTATGAGATTTTGCATTTATTAATTAATAAGAAACTATAAACTTACTTACAACAAAAACAATATTATCCTCTAAATAAATATTATTTCAATTTTAAGCTAGCAAAGTATATACTAATTTATTATTTTAAGGATTTTTAATGATAGGTAAAATTGCAGCATATAATAGTAATACAGGAAGTGGAATTATAATTTTATCAAACAATGATAAACGAAAATTTGATTTAGATGATTGGTACAGTTCAACAATACCTGAAGTGGGTATTAATGTAAGAATATCTGAAGATAATAAAATTGATATAATCATGGAAAAAATACCTGAACAGAGTAAAGAAGAAAAAATAGAAAAGTTACTTAATTTAATTGAAACCAATTTTTCAAAAATTGATTTTAAAATTATACAATCTACAAATAAAAAAATTGAATTACTACAAGAGGAAAAGACAAAAAAAGAGTTTAGTATTTTCATGTTTTTAATTCATACATTATGGATAAGTATAGTTCTTTTTCTAATTTTTGGTCCACTAAGCATTATAGTTGCTATAGTCATTGCATTTATGTTATCAAATGAAACTAAAATTATTAAAAAGAAGGAACATCTATTAATTAAAGAAAAAAACAATGACTACATATGTTTATTGAATGGAAATAGAGTACAATTGGAACTAGATTTAGTAAAAAATGAAGTTAAAATTTACGATACTAGTTTTCTTGGAAAAGACATTCTTAAATATTTAATAAATAAAGATGGTATTGAAGTGATTGATAAATAAAATATTAAAAGTAGAGAGCATTACGCTCTCTTAACCTTCTATATCTAATCTTTCAACATTAGAACTAACATAATTTAAGTCAAAGTCTAACTTAACTCCACTAGAACTTTTAAATGTATAACAATTACTACTTCTTAACATCGGTAGAATTACATAACAAAACTTTCCACAGTCTCTGAAACCACTATTTCGTCCAATAGATTGACTAACTTTTGTACTCATTATAATACAGTTTATATCCATTGCGATTGCTTCTTTATCATCTCCAAATTTATCTTTGTAATATTCTTCTGAGGCTTTAAAAAATAAATAATGTTCTACTGGACTAGGATAATGCCCTACTACTAATGTGTTAAGCTGTTTATAGTTATCACTTCCTCTAACACTTAAATGCGTAGAATCTTTTTTATCTGAAGCATCACAAATCACCTCATCAATCTCAGGGTATAATCCTAGTACTTTTTTAATTACATTGTCTCGATTTGTTTCTTTTTCTATTTTTACATTACTAGTTGATGAAGTTAAAAGATATTTAATGTTATCTGTTTTTAGTTTTTTCGTAAAATCTCTAATTGGATAGTCAGACTTGTTATAAAATACTCTTTTTACTTTTTCCTTTTCAGTTGTAAGAATAATTGCTGAACGGTTACATAACAAATCAATCAAACTATTATTCTTTTCTAATCTAATTAAATCATTATAAAAATTTATTTCAGAAAGTGTAACTTTCTTTGATTTTTCTTTTAGTTCCACCACTGGATAAAAATCTTTAACTTCAAATTCATCTAAAACTATAAGGGATAATGACTCTTCTTTTATGTATCTTTTTAGAAGAACTTTTAATTTCTCAGTTGTAAGCAATACTGTAACATCTCTCCTGAGAATTTTTTTGTTGTTCTCTTGTATTGCATCCAACAAATTTTGAGCTTGTTGAGAATCATTGATAACTTCATTTATAAATTCTTTTGTATCATTACCTTCTTGCATTTTTTTACTATAGGATTCAATGATACTAGGACTGATATTTAGCTGTTCCATAATTTCTTTGTTTGAATAACATACTAAAGTATCAATTCCTTCTTCTTGAAAACTTTCTTTCATCTCAATAATTCTTTTTGTTGTGTCGCATGCATAGATAACATGAAATTTTTTACAATTTTCAAGTATAGCTCTAGTTTTACCTACACCTTCATTTGCAACAATAACTGTTTTTACAAAATCAAATCCTATAATATCAAAATCATCATGATGTTTCTCAATTGCATTTTTAATCTTTTGTTGTATATCAGTTCTAATTGCTTCAGGTTTAAATGAATATTCATAATCATAATTTGAAAAAAGTAAATCTGTCGTTGCACTTTTTGTTAAATCAAATATACATTTAACATTTTGTGGGTAATAGCAGAATAAATTACCAACGGGGTCATTAATATCTCGTTTATATCTTAAAATAAAATCAGTTTCATCATCTTTTATTAAATTTGGATTGATATTCTCTATCTGCTTTATAAAATCAGGATGAACTTTACCTGTACCCGTTGCTTCATCATATGTTTTTACTACATATTTATATTTATTTAGTAATTCTGTTCCTAGATATAAATCATTTCTATATAGTTTATCAATTACAATTCCATCTATAGCTGATGGTAATAATGCCCTTGAAGGGTTTTTACATGCAGGGTCTGTTTTACACTCAAGTAACTCATGAAGATATTGCCAAGTAGCTTTATATTTTTGTTTAATATCTTTATCCTTGATAGGTTTTAATAAAGCTACAATAATATGAAATTTGTGTTTCTTTGATGTATGAGATTTAGATGTGTATAATATATAACTAAGTTCATTTTTATCAAGAATTGATTGAGCCTCCTCCATGGTCATTCCACTATCTATGTCTAAAGAAATAAAGTCTATAGACTTGACATTATCATCAACCCATTTTGGAGCTTCTTTTTTAAATACTGCTGGACAAATAATAGTAGACTTACACACTGCTTTAATATCTACTATAGAATTAAGTGCAACGGTTTTGCTATGCATAGAAGTTTTAACTAATAAGTTAATACACTGTTTTTTTGTTAAACCTTCAACAGTAGGTAATACTGTAAACTTGTATGTATACTTACTATCTAATGTTGATGTTAATCTGTTTTTGTATTTCGTATTAGAAAATACAGTTTTTAAATTGTTTTTACTCATATAAATCCTTTCTAATGAGTTACTCCGTAAATTTAATGTGTAATACTATTTATTAGTGCTGTTAAAAAAATGGAGTATTATTTATTGTCTATACATGGTAGTTTAAAATGCAGAATTATTTTTATGAAGTAATCACATTATTTTAGGCATTAAAAGGGTATGGACGACTGTGTTCTGAAATCTGAAAATATAATCAACATTTAATATCTTGCACTCGAGCGAGTAAACATTAATGCTGATGTTAAGTTCGTAAGAACTTTAAAAGATACATAGATAGAGGGCTATGCATATATTGAGTACAATTATAATAATAAATTGTACACTTGTCAAGTCAACTAAGCACTTACTAAGTAAAATTATGAATTTGTTATCAAATGTCCGTACAATTCTTCTTTTACACTCTTTAAGTATTACTAAGCCCAAATCAATAAAAAAGCTTCATACTTACTTAAACCCACCCCTCTATTAAACAATACATTTTATATCTTTTTGTGTCCTACTAAACAAAAAATTAAAGCACGTCACAACTTTTAAGTCTTAATCATCATTAAATATCTAGTATTTTATAAATTTTTATACTTGACTAAAAGTTTATAAAATGATAGAATTGTAAGTATAAAAAGGTTAAGACTTGAAAGGACTAACATGACACTAGGATATCTAAGAGTTTCAACTGATAAGCAAACAGTTGAAAACCAAAGAAATGAGATTCTTAACTACTGTAATAATAACTCTCTTAATGGTAAAGTTGAATGGCTTGAGGTTAAAATGAGTACTCGCAAGTCAGAAAGAGATAGAAAACTTGATGAACTATTTGACAAAATCAAAAGTGGAGATACTGTTATCGTTAGTGAGATGTCAAGGCTTGGTAGGAGTACACAAGAGGTATTACAAACGATTGACAAACTAATGAGCCACAAAGTCGAGTTACACATAGTAAAACAGAAACTAGTAGTAAATCCAAACAATAAAAACGACTTCATATCAAAGGCTATGATTACACTTATGAGTCTTTTTGCTGAGCTTGAGCGTGATTTAATCTCTCAACGAACTAAAGAGGCATTAAAAGCACGTAAAGCATTAGGTATTGAGTTAGGTAAACCAAAAGGAACCATACAAGCTTCAAAGTATGATGAACACAAGAATAGAATCATTGAATTAAAAGAGTTAGGTTTATCTTTAAACAAAATTGTTAAGAATCATTTAGAACCTGTAATGGGTAAGAGTAACTGTAGCGTTCAAAGCCTCTCTACTTACTTAAAGAAGAGAGGTCTTTAATTATTGTAAATTAAGTAAGAAACAAATATAATCTGTAGCATTATAAAAAAAGGATTTAAAGTGATTAAAAAATATATATTAGTTCCAATATTTATATTAATAGTTTTTTCTGGTTGTGCCAAAAGATTTGGTTATGTTAATACTTACCATGTAATAGAAGAAGAATCAATTGTTTACAAAAATTATGAGTTAAACAAGAAACAAAGCTCTTATGTTGGTGCAACAATGATAAGAGTCAACAACTATAATAAAATTACCAAAAGTTCTAACCTAATGAAACCAACTGAAGATTTTACTTTCAATACTAACAGTTCAAACAATCAAATAAGATTTTTTAAAGATGACTTATTTACTATTTCGGGGTCTTGGAAAATTGATAATATTACATATACAGCAATAACTAATAGAAAACTTGACTCAAAACATCTATTAATTAAAGAAAATGGTTCTATACACAATAAAATTGCCAATGTTATTAAGTATGGTATGAATGCAGGAAGTGCTGTTACAGTACTTTATACTTATGAACACAAACCTAAATCTGTTAGGTTTAAAACTGTTACTAGCACAAGTAATGAAATGTCTAAAGGTCAAATTAATTATGAGTTGATTTATACAGGTTTAAATAAAGATTCTTTCATGTTAACTTACAGAGAATACACAAAAGATGATTTAGCTAGACCATCATTTTTTCAAAATTTAACATACAGTAAGAATAAAAATCAAATTAGATTTAGAAATTTATTAATTAAAATCCATTCTTTAGATAATGAAAAAATTGTTTTTTCTGTTCTTGAAGATAATTTAATATAAAAACTAAAGTAATATGCATAAAAAGGCACATATTACTTTAGTCCATATCTAGAGATTAGATTACTAAACTAGTTTTAACTCTACATAAAGTAAAGTTATAATGTGATTTTTATACATGAGTTCTTTTACATTTCCAAACTCTTTTTATTGAAAGGGAGTTTAACTTGGCTTCAATTTATACATATAGAAATATACTCCACATGAATGTGAGAGTAGATGGAAAACAACACAGAAAATCAACAGGGTTAACTGATACAAAAGAAAACAGACTAAAGGTTCAATTAGAGATTATGCCAAATTTTGTTAATAGCTTAAAATACCCTACTTCAGACATTAAGCTAGAGTTTTATATCAAAAAGTTTCTTGAAGGTAAAAAACATCTGGCTAAAGAAGTTACATATAAAAGATACAAGAATACTATAGACAAGTGGATTCTTAACCAATATGGTAAAAAGAAAGTTACAGATATCAACTATACTATAGCAAAAAACTATATCCATACACAGTATAACCTCAATAAGACAGCCAAATCTGTTGAGTTATACATTACTATTTTTAGTGGTATCTTACAGGAAGCAGTTTTTGATGGTGTAATTACAAATAATCCATTCAAGAGCATAAAGAAAAGAAAAAAGAAAAAACCAATAATAGTTCCCTTTTCTGCTGATGAAGTTAGACTACTTCTAGAAAATACAACAGGATGGCTTCATAATTACATTGGTCTTGCTAGTCATACAGGATTAAGAAGTGGTGAAATGTTAGCCTTAAAATGGTCTAACATAGATGATAAGTATATCTATATCAGAGCTACACGAGATAGAGGAATAGACACCGAACCAAAAACAGTAAGTTCAGTTAGAGATATTCCAATTTTTGATACTGTAAGAGGTTTTATCCAAAAGCAAAGAGAACTTACAGGTCATCTAGAGTATGTCTTTAATTCAAAGCTTGATGAACCTTGGTGTCACACAGGTAGTATATGTGAGTTTCATTGGTATCCATTATTAGATAGATTAGGACTAAAAAGAAGAAGAATCTATGAATTGAGACATACATTTGCAACAAATATGCTAAATTCAGGCTACTTCAAAGTAACAGAGATTGCACATCTAATGGGACATACAACGACAGAATATCTGTTTAACGTTTACTCTAAATTCATTGAATCAGAGAAGGATAGAATACCATTAGATAAATCAATCTACTAAGAAGTTAGCAACATTTAAGCAACATCACTAAAAATATTGATGATGTACCTTTAACCTTATTAATGCCTGCATTTATTGTAAGTGAATTAAAAACAGCCTTTGAAATAGGCTTTTTAATCTTCTTACCCTTTTTAGTAATTGATATTATTGTTGCTTCCATACTTATGTCCTTAGGGATGATGATGCTACCTCCTGTAATGATATCTTTACCCATAAAAATCATCTTTTTTATTGTAATTGATGGTTGGGCATTGATTATAGGAAACCTCGCACAGTCCTTTAAATAACATTAGCTATTTATAAAATAATTCCTTAGTAGATTATAATAATAATTTGGATAATATATCAAAAATTAAATTATAATAATTTTCAAAAGGAAAATAATGTCTAAACAAAGAATAGATAATAAAACTCTTTTCCAAATATTTAAAAATGGTAAAGTTTCAATATTTGTAAGTACTTTATTATTAAGTGCTTCTATTGGTACAATTAATGTTAATGCTGATATTGTAAATGGTAATTTTGAAGATGGATTAAATGGATGGACTACAAATGTATTTGGTAGTGCAAATCCAGTTACTCTTGCAACAGGAACAACAAATGCAAGTGCTGGGACAATTAATCCTTCATTAACTGCAGATCAATATGTATATACTTCACAAAGTAGCCCAGGATTAAGTATTTTATCACAAGCTTTTAATGTTACATCAGGGACCAATAAACTATTCTTTGATTATGCTATTAGGAATAATGCTGGTTCTTATTTTACTCCTGATTCTTTTAATTATAATGGTGCACAAACACAGCAGGCTCGTTTTGATGTTTTAAAGCCAGGTTCTGATCCAACTGTATACAATGCAGGAGATATAATTGTAACTGGATTTAAAACAGAAAGTGGTGATCCAGCAATTATTGATTGGACAACAAAAGAGATTGACTTAACTGCTGATTTAGCATCTTATGTTGGACAAGATGTGATTTTACGTTTTTGGCAAGAAGATAATCAAGGCGTCTTCAATTTAGCATTAGATAATATCAATGTTGGTCTTACACAATTACTTTCTAGTTATTTTGACCAAACAGTAGCTGGAAATGGAAATACTCCATCTCAAAGAAATGCTCAAAAACTTGATGATTTTGTTGGAACAGGGATGGATGATTTCAAAACAATTTTAGATACTTGTACAACAGACGAATGTGTTGCAAATGCAGTAGATGAACTAGAAGTAAAACTAGCTGGAGCTGGAGTTAGTGCTGCAAAACAAACAGCCCAATCAATAGCTAAAATAGTAAGACAAAGACAAGGAACATTTGGATTAGCAGGAGGAAACTCTGGTGAAGAGATGTTTACTGAAAAAAACTTCTGGTTTAAACCATTTGGCACTTGGGGTGAACAAAATGACAAAGATGGTTTAGCAGGATATGATATCAAATCATATGGATTTGGTATAGGAGCTGATGCTATAAATAAAGATGACCAACAATTAGGTTTTGGATTATTCTATACAAATGCAGATGTTGATGTAAATGGAGTTAACCAAAACTCTGATGTAGATGCCTTTACAATCTTAGGATATGGAAGTACTCCAATTATTGATAATAAAACAAAATTTCTTTATCAAGTAGGATACTCTTGGCAAATGACTGATACATTTAGAGAAACTTTAACAGGAGATGCAGTAGCTGACTATACAAGTAATGTAGCAAGTATTGATTTAAAGGTGATGAGAGATTATCAAGTAAATGGTAAATGGTTAGTACAACCAACTGTAGGTTTAAGCTATACTTACTTTAAAGCACCTTCATATTCTGAAAGTGGAGCAGGAGTTGCTAGTTTAGATGTTAATAAATTCTCAACTAGTGAAACACTATTAAATATAGGTGCTGTATCAAACTATAAAATAGATGATAGTTCTATTTTTATTACAACATTAGATTTAGGATATGATTTAGAAAATAATGATGATACGGTAACATCAACAACTCAAGGTGGATTGCAGTTGGCAGATTCTGAATCAATAGATAATGGAAGAATTTCATATGCCATTGGATTAGGATATGAAAAACAATTAAATAATAACAGTAATATAAACTTCACATATGAATATTCTGGTGAGGGAAGTGACTATTCAAATAACACAATCTCTGTAAAATATGTAATTAATTTCTAATAGATATTTCAATAATATCTATTATAAAGGGAAAAAGGAGGAAATACCTTTTCCCCTTTAAATAATCAAAAAGAGATATATAAACTTGCTAAATAAGAAAATAGTTTTACTAACTTTTATAATCATTCTTATTTTTACTTCTTGCAGTAGAAATATACCATCAAAACAACAAAGAATTCAAAAATTACAAGCTTTAATTCCTAATTCTAATTATATTACTAAAACAATTCATACAGATACATATAGCTTTTATACAATTCAACAGCAAAACAATACTTGCAAAAATGTACATGTTTATTTCGAAGGCGATGGTTTAGCTTGGATAACCAGACATCTAATTTCAGATGATCCAACACCACTTACTCCAACAACTTTCAATTTACTTTTAAAAGACAAATATCAATGTAAAGTTTATATTGCAAGAGCTTGTCAATATACAAATGATAATCATTGCAGTAAAAAAGATTGGACAAGTCATAGATTCAGTAAACAAATTATATTTGCAACTAATAAAATAATAGACAAAATCAAAAATAATTTTCAAAATGATAACTTTATTTTTATTGGTTATAGTGGCGGTGCAGCAATTGCATCATTAATAGCAAATCAAAGAAATGATGTAACATATTTTATTAGTATTGCAGGGAATTTAGATACAGAGCTTTGGACCAAAATAAAAAAATTTCAGCCATTAACAGGCTCATTAAATCCAGTTAATTATACTAATAATCTTAAATCAATAAAACAATATCATTTAATTGGAACAAAGGATAGTATAATTCCATATAAAGTTACTCAATCATATATAAAAAAATTTAGTAATAAAGAGAACATAAAATTAAAAAGTGTTAATGCAACACATAACTGTTGTTATGAAGACTTTTTTAAAGAAATAATTCAAGACATAAAATAATTTATATCCACCTATAGTTAACTTAAATTACTTCCAAATAACCAAAAGTTTAAGAATGATAGGATATATTTATTGTTAAAAACCTAGCTAAAGCTATCAATAATGTTATACAAGGGAAAAAATGGAGAAGATTGATATTATACCTTGGAATGAGAATTTTTGTACAGGTATTAATCAAATAGATAAAGAACATAAAAAACTAGTTGAAATAATAAATAACCTTGCTACAGAATTTGCATACAATACCTTTAAATTAGATATTAATACTATATTTGATGAATTAATTGATTATACAAAATATCATTTTACATCTGAAGAGATTATTTGGGACAAATACTTCAAAAATCAAGAAGATAGTGAAAAACACAAAAAAGCTCACAATAATTTCATTAATGAACTTCACAACTTAATAAAACTACAAAAGAAAAAACCAATTGAAGAGATTGCTGAAATCACCCTTGATTTTCTTGTACAATGGTTAGTCTCTCATATCCTTGAAACAGATAGATTTATGGCTTATAAAGTTTTAAGTCTGATTGATGGCGATTCAATTGAAAAAGCACATAAAATTGCTATACAAAAAATGAGTGGCGAAACAAAAAAACTAACTACACTTATAATGTCTATTTATAAGGTACTATCAAACAATACATTAAAGCTTATGAGAGAAAAGGCGAGACAAGAAAAAGTTCAAAAAGTATTAGAAGAAGAAAAAAATAAGTTTGAAGATATATTTAAATATAGTAAAGATGGAATTGCTATATTAGATTTAAATTATAATTTTCTTGATTTTAATAATTCATACCTTAATATGTTAGGCTTTTCAAGAAAAGAACTACTTACTAAATCTTGTATTGAGATAACTGCACCTAAAGATATAAAAAAATCAATTAAAGCTATGGAAGAAGTTGTTAATAAAGGTTTCATAACTAACTTTGAAAAACAGTGTTGTACAAAAGATGGAACACTTATAAACGTAAATATCTCTGCTTCACTACAACCAGATAAAAAAACAGTTCTTGTAATTACAAAAGATGTATCATCATTAAAAATATTAGAAGAACAATCAAAAATGGCTGCAATGGGTGAAATGATTGGAAATATTGCCCACCAATGGAGACAACCACTTTCAGTAATTTCAACGGCTGCAACGGGAATAAAACTTCAAAATAATATTGATATATTAACTAAAGAGCAGTTAGATTCAATGTGCGATACAATAAATAATAATGCCCAATATCTTTCAAAAACTATAGATGATTTTAGAAACTTTATAAAAGGTGAAAGAGTAATTAAAGAATTCAATCTTTTTGAAACTTTTGAAACCTTTATGGAGCTTATGAAAGGAACAATTAAACAAAACTTCATAAAAGTAAATATTAATGTTCCTAAAGATATATCATTAAATGGATATCCCAATGAATTAATACAGTGTTTTATAAATATTTTTAATAACTCAAAAGATGCTTTGAAAAATAAAGATGATGATAGAATAATAAATATAAATGCAAAAATAGAAAACAACAATTTAATAATAATTTTTAATGACAATGCAGGAGGAATACCTGAAGAGATACTTCCAAAGATTTTTGAACCCTATTTTACTACAAAATATAAATCTCAAGGTACAGGACTAGGATTAAGTATGACATACAATCTAATAACTACTGGAATGAGGGGTTCAATCTCTGTATACAATAAAATTTTTTCGGACAATAAGCACTCAAAAGGGGCAGAGTTCAAAATTATCTTGCCAATAGATGATAAAATTTCAATAAAGTAAAAGAAGAGAAGAAAAGATAATTTCAAAATAATAAGTGGGGGGGTGATGTGAGATTCTCTAGGGAAAATCTTCTCTTCTTTTATGTTTGGGACAAGTAATTATACAAATCCAAAATGGCCTAAAGGTGACATATCTCTCTAAAATCAAAAAAATGATACTCTACTAATACTATTTCTTGATAAAATATAATTAACATAAATATCAAGGGGAAAATTGAATACTTCAGTTAAAAGTCTAGTAAAAATATTTTTTTCATTATTTATTATCTTTGTTTTTATTCAAATTGGTATATCTTATTTTTATTTCAAACAAAGCAAAAAAAACCTGATAAATAATTCATTAAAAAGTGAACTGAAAATAAAAAGAAAAATTTTTATTGAACACTTTATTACAAATAGTAGTAACTTTCTTTTTTCTATCCAAGATAGTCAGGCTTTCCAAAAATTCTTACAAGGTGATAATACCTATTTAAAAGAAAATGAGAATATTTTTTTAGCCCTTGCAAAATCCCATAAATATATTGACCAAGTAAGATACATAGATGAAAATGGTTATGAGAATATAAGAATAGACCAAGATAGAAAAATCAATACTACAACTGTTGTAAGATCCGAACAACTTCAAAATAAAGCGAATAGATACTATTTTGAGGAATCTTTGTATAAACCAATGAATAAAGTTTGGTTTTCTAAGCTTGATTTAAATGTTGAAAATGGTGAAATTGAATTTCCTTATGTTCCTACTATTAGGGCAATTCTTCCTTTAGAAAAAAATAATGACTTTAAAGGTATTTTGATTATAAACTTTAATATATCAAGTCTACTTAAACAGATAACCTTTTCAGAAAAATTTAACTACATCCTTACAAATAAAAAAAGTGAAATTTTAATCCATTATAATGATGAATATGATTGGAGTGAATATAGTAATAATGGTGTAAAACTAGATAAGTTTATCACAAAAGACAAAAATGAGATAATTACAAATTTTGAATTTTCAAATCCAAATTTTTCTTCAATCTATATTTGTAATCAAATCAAAGACTCTCTAATATTAGTTGGTTCAATAAAAGATGAATATCTTAAAAATTTAGAAAAAGAGCATATTCAAAGGGGTGTTTTAATTATTATCTCAATCCTTTTAATATTTTTAATTATCTTTACTTTTACAAAAGTTAGATTAACTGAAATATTAAATAAATTAAAAAAAGCAGATGAGATAAATGAAGAGCTTTCAGAAAATCTAGAGATAAGTGAAGAAAATTGGAGAAGTGCTATTGAAAATTCTGGAGATGGACATTGGGAGTGGAATACGTCGACAAACGAAATACATTTTTCAAATAATTGGAAAACAATGTTAGGTTATGAAGAAGATGAGATATCAAACAACTTTTTTGAATGGGAAAAAAGAGTTCATAAAGATGATATTAAAAGAGTTTTAAAAGAAGTAGATAAATTCGTAAAACAAAAAGATTACAAATATAAAGTAAAATTTAGAATGGAGACAAAAGATGGTAGCTATAAATGGATTTTTGCCCAAGGATATATTCTTAGAAAAGATAAAGAAGGAAACCCATTAAGAATTGTTGGTACCCATAAAGATATTACCACTGATATTAAAAATGAACAATTTTTAAAAGATGAAGTAAAAAGAAAAACAGATGAAAACTTTAAACAGTTTCAACTTATCCAACAACAAAGTAAATTAGCAGCTATGGGTGAGATGATTGGTGCAATTGCTCACCAATGGAGACAACCTTTAAATGAAATTTCTATTAGAATTCAAAAATTAAAATATGCATACAAAAAAAATGAAATTGATGAAGAATTTATCCAAGATTTTATAAATAAAAATAAAATAACTATCAATTTCATGAGTAATACAATTGATGACTTTAGAAACTTTTTTACTATTGATAAAAAGCCTATTAGGTTTTCAATTAATGAGTCTATTAAAAACGTATTAAATCTTACAGAAGCTCAACTAAAAAAACAAAATATAAAAATAAGTTTGAATGAATATCAAGATTTTGAGATAAATGGATATAAATCTGAATTTGAGCATGTGATTATGAATTTTATTTCAAATTCAAAATATGAGTTAGAAGAAAAAAAGATAGAAAATCCAGAAATCATTATAAATATAAAAGAATATGAGCTTGAATTTGAGGATAATGCAGGAGGCATTCCAAAAGATTTAATTACTAGAATTTTTGAACCATATTTTACAAGTAAAGACCAAGGTAAAGGTACAGGAATGGGTTTATATATGTCAAAAATGATTATTGAAGATAATATGAAAGGCTCTATAGAGGTTGAAAATACTCAAAAAGGGGCAAAATTTATTATAAGATTTAATAAAGAGGGGGAAAAGTATTGAAAAAAATTGATTCTATATTATATGTTGAAGATGAATTAAATGTACAAAATGAGTGTTCAGAATTTTTGGAGATGTTTTGCACAACTTTATACCTTGCAAAAGATGGGGAAGAAGGATTAAAACTATATAAACAGTTTAATCCTGAACTAATTGTAAGTGATATAAAAATGCCAAATATGGATGGTATTGAAATGATAAAAAAGATTAAAGAATTAAATTCAAAAACTCCTGTAATCTTTACTACAGCTTTTAATGATACAAACTATTTACACGATTCAATAAAATTACAAGTTGATGGTTATATTTTAAAACCCATTGATTTAGAACAATTTGAAGAGTTGTTAATCAAAATAATTTATCAATTAAATTTAGAAAAAGAGCAAGTAAAATTAAAAAAGAAACTTGATAAAAATCATGATAATCTTCAAGCAATTTTCGATTTTATTGATTATGGAAGAATAATAATAAACTATAGCTCAAAAATATTAAAAATAAATGACTCTTTATGTGAAACTTTAAATTTAAATAAAAAGGAAATTATTGGTCAAAAGTGTTTTGATATTCTAAGTTTAAAAGAGTTTCAAAGTGGAAATGATATTTTTGATGAAATCATTGAAAAAAGATCAATAAAAAAAAGAAAAGTAACTTTATATAACTCAAAAAAAGAAAGAAAAGATGCATTAGTTGAAGGTTTTGTTTTACCAAACACAGATGAGATTTTTTTATCCTTTGAATGGCTTTAATAGGTAATTTGTACTAGTTAAGACTTAATCTGACAATTTACTAAAAAATAAAGTACAATTTCTCCTAGATAATAGATTTAGGAGAAATTAAAATGAATCTACATACACAAGAAAAAATCATAAAGAATAAAC